>JAZQRG010000183.1:0-2284 GCA_045629445.1 Mycetocola sp.
AGCGATGAAGCCATGAAGGCTCAGCTGGGTCGGGATGGTCATCTTTGGCTCCCTGCGATCTCGCGGATCCTCGGGTGGCACCCGCTTTCAGGAAACAGGTGTGTGCCTCGTGCCGGACCGAATTCCGCACAAGCGACGTGATCCGCCCATACGCTGATCGGAGGGTCTGCGCGGGAGGAGGTGTTGCCAATGGAGACAAGCAAGGTCTCGAACTACGGAGTTGGCGACGACCTTTTCGACACGCTGCTCAAACTCATGCACACCGCGTCGCGCCGACTCTGGATCAAGGTCGCCTGGTGGGACGCATCCGCCAAGGGACGGCAGCTGGCCGACGCAGCGATCTCGGCACGGCAGCGCGGGGTCGATGTCCGCGTTCTGTGTCGGCCCGAATCGTCAAACGACGCGATTCTTCGTGATCTTCGGCGTGCCGGCATCGCCGTCGTAGGAGTCCGCTACATCCACGAGAAGGAAGTACTGGCGGACGACACAGCCGTATCCCACTCGATGAACTTCACGAACAAGGAGATCGACCGCAACCAGAACTCCGGTCTCGTCTTCGACAACCCAGATGTCGTCACCGCTACCGAGAACGGCTTCTTGGCCCTGATCGACAACAGGAAAGCCGCCAGCGTTGGCGATGAGGAGTGGTCGCCGAGTTCAAAGCTGATTCCGCAGGAGCTTCAGAAGTATCTGACGCGATTCGACCGGCTGAATCCGCTCCAGTCGAAGGCCGTCCCGGCGGTGCTCTCAACATCGGGGCACGTCATGGTGGTCGCGCCCACGAGTGCAGGGAAAACGCTGATTGGCGAGGTCGCAGCGCTCCGCTCAATCGTCAGCGAACGGAAGCCCGCGGTGTGGCTGCTTCCGGCTCGGGCGTTGGCAGCTGAAGTCAGCGAAACAGCTCGACGCTGGAACGAGCACGGCATCAGGTCCGTCGAGCTTACCGGCGAGACCAACATGTCGAGCGACTCCGTCCGGAACGCACAGTTATGGGTGGCGACCACCGAGAAGTTCGAAGCCCTCTATCGGCGCTCGTCACTTCGTGACTTCACCGCCACGGTCGGCTGCTTGATCATCGACGAGGTTCACCTGGTCGGTGATCCCACCCGCGGCGCGACCTTGGAGTCCCTGATCGCACGCCTACGGGCGGTGGAAGGACGAACGCGGATCGTCGCTCTCTCGGCAACAGTGTCGAACGCCGAGGAGCTGGCGGGATGGTTCAACGCGCAGCTCGTGCGGTCCTCGTGGCGACCAACCATCTTGACGACGCAGCTCATTCCCTACGACGCGCCGCCGCCGGGCTCGAGGCGGGAGGACTACGAGGCGGCCAAGGATGCGGCGCTCGATCCGTTGCTCCGCGAACTGCACACCTCGACGCCAGAGGAATCACGTGTTGTCGATGGAAGCGCCGTTCGTGATTCGGGCAGTGTCTTGGTCTTCTGCGGTAGCAAGAACGCGGTTCGACGCACAGCTGCGATGGTGGCTCGCGTCCCCTTCCGAAACGTCGAAGATCAGGACCTTGTTGATTCGACGTACTCGGCAGGCGTGGGCATGCACTTTCGGGACGCCCCGCGGGCAGGTCGCGCACTCGAATCCTTCAAGGGACGCACGATCCAAACATTGATCGCCACTTCCGGGCTCTCGACAGGGGTGAACACCCCGGCTCGAGCGGTCGTCATTCGGGACCTTGAACTTGGCATGTCGCCTCTTGAGGTGAGTCAAGCGCAGCAGATGTTCGGGCGTGCTGGCCGGGCTGGGCAGGAACCAGAGGGCTTTGGGTTCATGCTCGTTCCTCGCGAAGAGGAAGTCGTGTGGCGGATGAAACTAGCTGCCGGCTACACCGCACGCAGTCAGGTTCTTGACCACCTCGGAGACGCTTTGCTCGCAGAGATTCTTCTTGGCTCCATCACGGACCGCGACGGGGCCACTTCCTGGTTCGAAGGGACGTTCGCCTTTGCTCAGTCTGGTGGGGAGTCCGATGTGGAAGACGCGCTCGACTCGCTGCTTCTACGCGGGTTTGTGACGGAATCCCAGGACGGACTCGCCGTTACGGAAATTGGAGCACTCACATCCCGGCTCATGCTTGAGGTTGAATCCGCTGGCGCTCTACTCGTGGCGCTGGCAGAGGCGCCAGTCCCGACCACCGCGGACGAGGCCGAGGAACTCGTGCTGCAGATCCTGACTACCGAGGTTCGTGCGCTTCGAGAGTGGCCGGTCAACCCGAAGGTGTATGAAGACATCGTTGGAGGCGTTCTCTTCAACTGGACACCGCGAATCAGCTCCC
>JAZQRG010000184.1:0-2928 GCA_045629445.1 Mycetocola sp.
GCCCTCCTTCGGAACCGGAGTGCCCCGCCCGACCGCTACGTCGCGGCGCACCGGTTCGGTGGACAGGATCCGTTGGACATCGAAGTCCACTTCATAGATATCAGAAGTGCGTTGGTCAAGCTGCTGCGTCACGGCGATGAACATAACAACGGCTTACGAAAGGATCGAGCACCTACCCCTCGGCCTCGTCACTCGCGGTGACGCTATGGGCCGGGCTGAGATCTCGACCTCGCGCTAGTGAGCGCGCACGGGACACGTCGAAAGGTGCTTGTGACCAGAGTATTAGCGATCAGCACCGCGATTATCGCCTCAGAGCGATCGTGCTTCACTGCAGATCTCGCAGCGACCGCCCGTCGGTCAGCCTCCAATCTCGCCATCCGTTCCGGCTGCGACCACACTTCTCGATCAGGGGAGTCGACGGGTCGTCGTACTCTTTGTCCTCGAAACGGATTCGTCCGTCACCGGTCACCGTCGCGGTGTGAACGAGACCTGCCGGGGCGTCGCGATAGCAAAGGGTTTCGCCGGCACGCAGTCGGCCGTCCTTCACGTGCTCGTACAACGACCCAACTGCGGTGGAAGCCTCTCCGGCCGTCGCCCATTGCTCGATCCGGACTTTGTTTTCGGCCTCGGGACGAGATCCCCCGACCAGCTGGCCGACGCCTCGTCCCACGAATCCCAATCCCGCTCCCGCGCCGGCGAGTCCGGCACCGAGTGCTCGGCCGGCTCCCGCTGCGGCCGACCCTCCTACCGACAGGGCTCGGCTACCCACTTCTGCGAAGGCGTCAGCGATAGAAGGTTTCTCGACTGCCACCCACTCGGTGATCTGTCGGCCGCGCGCCTCGGCGAACCCTTCGAGATCGTCCCGGAGCTTGACGATGTCGTGGGACAGATTGTGGGTAGCGCCCCACCGGAAGCCGTCGAGCCGGTTCATACGTGTGAATTCGGACAGATGCTCGCGCGCGTGGTGTAACAACGCGCCGTCCTGGTCGGCGTTGTCCTCGAGGAGTCGGCGGGCGTCATCGAGCACCATCTGAAGATGATTGGCCTCGGTTGCCTGAACCCGTGCTATCCGGAGTCGCTGCCACAGGTATAGCGATTGCTCGCTGACAACCAGAAGATGAAGAGTCTCGCCGAGACGGTTGTCGTCGAGAGCCTTTCTCAGATAGTCGGCGCGCTCATGTACAGGCTTCGTCGAGTCGAAACCGCCGAGAGTACGTTTCGCGTGTTCGCGTAGGCGCTCGATGGTGACGACGAGCTTCGGACCGAGGCTCGCCACGGATTCCCAGTCGGTGTTCGTGAGGATCTGGCGTTCATCGAGTTGCGCAGTGAGGCGACTCAGCACGACGTAGTGGCCGCGGACATCACCGGCACGGGAAGCCTCGGCGAGCATAAGGACTCGTTCGACCTTGCCCTCGACACGGGCAACTGATTTTTCCACGGACGCGATGGCACTGGCGAGTGCAACTTGGACCGCCAACAATTGGACAGACGCCATTCGTCCAGGCGCCATGGACACCTTCTGCCACTGCATCTGATGCGAGAATTTTCCTGCGCTGTCGACCAACGTTCCGCGGAAGAAGCCGTTGCCGACGGGGAGTGCGCGCGCCGTCTTCAATGCCTCGACGGTTTTGGAGGAGAGCCGTACGAACTCACCGGCGTGTGACGACATCGCCACACCCGCCGCCGCAATCGCACCAGCGTGCGCTGCGACCACGGGAGAGACGTCGGCGGTCTCAATCGCATCCGACACGAGCCCGCGAAGTTCGGTCACATACCTGGCAACGGCGCTCGGATCACCACACACGAGCAAACCTTCGGGCTCTACACACAGTGCGACGTCGGTGCCGGGCTCGTCGCTTGCCGGCACAACGGCCGCACCCATCGTCCGTGCCAACTCGTTCATCCGCTTGCTCTCCTCCGATTCGGCCCGACGGACCGAGAACATACCCTGAAATTCCGACATTGGGACGAGGCGGATGGACGTACAGGTCGGGGGCATGACTCGACACCGGATCCGCAGCGGCGAGTCTTTTAGCGGTCGCCGAAACGTTCTGCCCAGAACGGCAGGTTGCGGACGTAGTCGACGTCTTGCTTGCTGTCGTCGAAAACGAAGCCGATCAGGTCGTCCGCCAAGCTGTGGACGCCTCGCGCGAGCGCCCAAACGGTGTCTTGACTTGTGTAGAGGTAGTACTCGCGAGGAATCGGGAGTGGGCGCTCCCAGGACACTCGCACCGAGCAACCGTCACCCGGATTCTCGGTGATCGTTCCGCGGAGGTAAAAATCCATCACGGACACGCGGTGACCTCGGCGATCGAACGGAAGGCCGTCGGCGGTGGTATTCCGGCGCGTGCGAACGGCGATGGGTTCACCGGGGAGCATGTCTGCGACTTTCGCTTCGTACCGCGGGTCGGGATCCATACGCCATTCGCCCTTCGCGATGAAGTCTCCGATCTGGTTTCTCCCTGATGCGCGTGGCCCGCACCCAACGATCCAGTACAGGTCCACGTCGCCGAGTTCCTCGACGTCGATGTTCGTCTCGGGCTCTATGTCGATGCTCACGGACTCGACGTACGGGATGGAAGAATCCAACTGTGTAGTGGCATCCTCTTTCGAATCCTCTGCCGACCTTCGATATTCGGGATAGACCAACTGCACCAGCTGCGGGCAGTGGTACCGCGTGTAGACACAGAAGTGCTTACGCATGAGGTCGAGAACGAGCTGTGCAGCTGCCGCCGTGACGTCGGGATCGGCTAGCAGTCCTTCGACTGCGTTCAGATCTTTCGGCTTGAGGCAGAGCAGGTTGCCGCCGGCATCTACGTAATCGCGCACTTCGATGCGAACCCCGGGATGCCTGCGTCGTAGGGAGTGCAGCGACCCCACTCGCGACAACAGCGTGCTTTCGCGCACGTTCAAGATCCCCTGGACGGC
>JAZQRG010000185.1:0-5429 GCA_045629445.1 Mycetocola sp.
CAGCCGTCAGTGACTTCCAAGCTGGTCCAGGACACCTTTGAGGTCACCCAGCCGGCAGCAGACAACGCCCTGCGCCAGCTCCAGGAAGCCGGAGCCCTCTCCAAGCCCAAGACGGTCCACGGCGAAGGTCAGAAGAGGAACGTCGTCTACCAAGCCACTGAGGTTCTCGAAGCTCTCGACCGCTTCGGTGATCGCGCGCGCCGCACACCCAGAACCGGCTGATTCTCAACTTCTTCATGATCCTGATCTCGATCAACCTCAGCCCATCGGCCGGCTCTGACGACGCCTCGCCGCGGTGCGTCTAAGTTGGCGGTCAGCAGCTGGTCTTGACCCACTCCCGCCCTTCAGCACGGACTCATCGACCCTTCTCGTGAGCTTCCACCGCGCGGGAGGGGTGACCGCTGGCGAGAGCTTTGCGCTCGACACGCGTGCCATTCGACAACTGATGATGCTCCCACCAACCCGCGATGATGGCGTCACGCTCGTCAGGATTCATGAATCCCAGTGTCCTACGATTCCTTCCGGGTGTCCGGCGCCGGCCGATGCGGACCGTCCAACCGCGCCACTCTCATCGTGACCAGGTCGACCGCGTTGACCAGCCGTGCCACCGCTTCGGCAAGCAGGCGCCCCTCCGCCCCTGATCGGAAGCTCTGATGGACGACGAGGTCGGCGACGTGATCGACGATGATCGCCATCTCGGTCTGGTCCTGCCAGATGGCGAAGGTGCAATCGTGCGGCGCATCCTGCGGGTTCCGCAGGCGTGCGGCCGCGCGCATCGCGGCGCGACCCGCCGCGCGGTCCTGGCTCACCTCCACGACCTCGGACAGGCTCGTCACCTTCGGCTGCTGATCAGACCAGCTCGCCATGCCATGCCGCTCCTCGTACGCCTTCTGCCGGCACTGCTGCGAGCACCACCGACGCGGGCGTCCCCGCTTCTGCGGCGGCATCCGCGAACCACACCGCTCGCACAGTCGCGGTTTGACCTGATCAGTCGCTGCCGCCGGAATGTCGCTCATGCGCCCTAAGGACTCGAACATCCCTCGAGCGGACATCGACCGCCCACAATTCGTCACACACCTCTTGCATCTCTGGTTGGTTGACGAAATGGTGGCCGGGGGAACGTCCGCGCCCATTGCCACTTCTGTTGGCGTATGACAATAGAAGGGGCAACCTGTAAGCATGCCTGTCGGCGTCTCGGAAGCAGCAGAACGTCTAGGGGGTCTTGGATCTAGCGTCCCGGAGTTTCTGGCGACTCACTGGCCGTCGCGTCGATCTCGATGGCGAAGAGCAGTGGCTGGACGCACTGGTCAGTTCCTCGGCACGCGTGGGCAACGATCGGATCGGCACCGAGGCGGTGCGGATATGCGGTTCTGGCGATTGCTCGCGTCACACGGTCCGATTTAGGGGAGCGCTAGTCAGGGAGTGCACAGAAGGTTGTTGCCGAGCCGGGGTCCTCGCAGAGCTTGAGTCCCCAATGTATGACGACGCTGCGTTCCTTACCCCCTCCTGTGTAGAAGACCTCGAAAGCCCGAGCGGAGGCGTCTTCTGCGCGCGGTTTGAGCACTTCGAGAACGAGCGGCTCGACGGACTCATCTGCACCACATGTCTGGCTTGTCTTAACGATCTTCGGTATTTCAACGAAATCACTGAGTCTGCCGGGTGCTCCAGCTGGAACCTCTACTTCTGCTGGAACGAAGGCGAAGGCAACCACCGAGAAGCCGCCCCGGGCGCCGATGGGCTCAACTCGCTTGATGACCACGGAACCAGGCTGCTTGAGGCATAGAGGACCCGTGACGGTGACTGCGTGCTGTCCGGCGCCAGGGGCCGGCGTTCCCATACGGGCCGAGTTCTCTGAGTTCTCGACAAGTCGAACGTCGATGCCTTCCGACCGGTGGGTGACCGCCCACAAGGCGGCCACCCCCGCGATCAGGAGTGCGCATCCGACGATGATGCTGCGGATAATCGCTTTTCGATTCATCACTAGAACGGGTGCACCTGCACGCCGCGAGACTGCACAGGTCCAAGCGAGGAGTCTCCGCAGATCTTCGACTTCTGGGTGACCTTGAAGGTGATCACCTGAGACTTTGAAAACCCGCTCTGCGCGTTCACGTCAATGAATCCGAGGTCCACTCCGCCCATCTTCGTGTAGGCCGACCCCTTCGTCTTCTCGTACTGCGAACCGACAGGCAGCATGGTGCAACCCTTAGTCCAGTTCTTGGGCTCGATCGCCTCGTATCTGGTGAAGAGGCTGTGTGTGGAGACCGGGCGGGCTTCGGTGCCGACTTTGTACCCGCCGCAGTACATCGTGAAGTAGCGGTAGTTCACCTTGTTCGAGTAGGTCTTGTTGACTTGGCCGGTGATGGTCTGAGCATCGCCAGCGGACACAGTCTTGCTGCCGCCTACCCGCCATGAAGCAGAACCCGAGGCGCCCTTCACAGCGATACCGAGAGTGTGCTCAGTGCTCACCGACTGCTTGACGTCCGCCTTGGCGCCAGTCCAGTTGTAAATGGAGAGGAACCGCTCCTGCCGCGCGGGCAGGTACGCCCCCTTCAATTCGAAGCATGACACTGCGGCCGCTCTGGCACCGCGAGCCGCATTATTGTTCAGCTCCAAAACGGCTGAGGTCGAGTTCGATTCTGCTTGGGCGACGGTCACCCCATTGTCACCGGCGTCCCGCCACTCGGTCGGAGGATTCACTTCATCCGTGGCCTGCCCGTTGCCGATGTCGATGGTGACATCGTTCGGCTCGAAAGCGGTGTCAAACTCGGGCCCCCACGTCTCGGCGGCGGCCGCGGTCAGACTGAATGGGACCAACACGTTCCCATCGGAAGCAGTCACGCGAAGATCAACCGCACCCTGATCGTTCAGATAAGTGGCCGGGATCTGGTCGGCGTGAACGTAGTAGAAAAATGACCCCGAGTTGCCAACAGTTTGCTCGTAAAGGGAGAGGAGGGGAACCTCGTCGCCCTCGGAAATAGCGCTCAACGTTGCAGCGTTGGGCCACGCCACGATCTTGACGCTCGCATTGGTCGCAGGACTGCCGCCGTCTTTGATCGTGCCTTCCACCACGAAGGACAGAGGTGCGGGTTCAGTGCACATGCCGCCGTAGGGGTTGGTTGCGCATGGGTCGTTTGGGTCTGGGTCAGCCGATGCCGACGAAACCATGAATCCCGATCCGAGTACCGACGTAACCACTGCTGCCGAGACGAATGCCCGCTTAGTCTTACCTAGTTTGTTCACGTGACTCCCGCTGGTTGGTTGGGGTGCGGCTGACGGCAGATAGCGTCCAGCCAACGCTCGCGATAGTCGAAGCGAACACGCGCCTCCCGAAAAATAGGCCCAAACGAAAATTCTCAGGCGTCTTTACCTATTTGTTAACAGGCTGGCAACAAGGTCACTCAAACCCCAATTGCGATTGGTGTGTCCCGGGTTCTACGGAGTCGAAATTTGTGGATTCTGGTGTCTGACATCAGGAGGAACAGATGGGACGACAGGGCTATTCGGCGGAGTTCAGACGAAAGGTCCTTGACCTGCTCGCCGCTGGGCGCAGCGTCGCGAGTGTCGCGCACGACCTGGACATCAGCGATCAGACGATCTACAACTGGCGTGGCGGTGTTCTAGCGTCATAGTGGGCGGTAAGCAGCACCTGCGGGCACGCACGCGCACGCATTCGGCGGCGGAGTTCGGCCGAACGCTTCGAAAATCTCGAGAGTCGCGGGCTGACGGATGCAGCGTCAGAGTCACATCCTGGCGCCCAAAATCACGACATCGTGAGAAAAGTGTGCCCAAAATGTGCCCAAAACGGCTTTTCGGCCAACGAGAAAACCCCCGACTTCACTGCAATTCCAGTGAAAATCGGGGGTTCTCATCGTGCGGTGGCGGTGGGATTTGAACCCACGGTGGGCGTGAACCCACACAACATTTCGAGTGTTGCACCTTCGGCCGCTCGGACACGCCACCGCGGAAGACCTTACCGGACCGCCGTCCTCTGGCCGAAACCGCCCGTCGTTTGCGGTGCCGCGTCTGCGAGGCTGGACCGATGAACGCAGATGTCATGCAGCCCGCCGCCATCGAGGCTCTCGGGATCGCACCGCTGATCTACGGCCACAACGACCTCGCGTGGCAGGCACGCGACCTGCGCGCGTACTCCGTGGCCGGCCTCGACGCAGACATGTCCGGCACGTTCCACACCGACATCGCGCGGCTGCGGCGCGGCGCGGTGGGCGGACAGTTCTGGTCGGTCTACTCCCCGTCCGACCTGCCCGCCGGCGAGGCTGTGAAGTACACGCTGGAGCAGATCGACTTCGTGCACCGGCTGATCGCGCGCTACCCGGACGACTTCGCGTACGCGTGGAGCGGGGACGACGTGCGACGCGCCTGGCGCGAGGGGCGCATCGCGTCGCTGCTCGGCGCCGAGGGCGGGCACAGCATCGACGGCTCGCTGGCCGTGCTGCGCGACTTCGCCCGGCTGGGCGTCCGGTACATGACGCTGACCCACAACGACAACACCCCGTGGGCCGACTCGGCGACCGACGAGCCCGTCCATGGTGGGCTCACCGACTTCGGCCGCGAGGTCGTGACCGAGATGAACCGGGTCGGGATGCTGGTCGACCTGTCCCACGTCGCCGCCACGACGATGCACGACGCGCTCGACATCTCGAGCGCGCCGGTCATCTTCAGCCACTCCTCGTGCCGCGCCGTGACGAATCATCCACGCAACGTGCCCGATGACGTCCTGGAGCGGCTGCCCGGAAACGGCGGCGTCATCATGGTGGCGTACGTGCCCTACTTCGTGAACCAGGCAGTGGCCGACTGGTCCACCGGCGACCGCTCGTCGCCCATCCCGGCCAGCACCGTGGACGATGTCGTCGCGCACATCGAGCACGCCAGGGACGTGGCCGGCGTCGACCACATCGGCATCGGCAGCGACTACGACGGCGTCGACGTGTTCCCCGATCAGATGGGGGACGTCACAGGGCACGCGGTGGTCCTCGACCGGCTCGCCGAGCGTGGCTGGTCGTCCGGCGACCTGGCCAAGCTCATGGGCGACAACCTCCTGCGCGTCCTCGACGCCACCGCCGGCAGCTGACCGTGCCCGGGATCGACGACCTGGTGCGGCGTGCCGCCGGCCTCGTGCAGCCGGACCGACGCGCCCTGCTGGGCATCTGTGGGGCGCCGGGAGCGGGCAAGACCTCGCTGGCCCAGGCGCTCGTCAAGCGGCTGCGCGCAAGCGGTGTGCCCGTGGCGCACGTGCCGATGGACGGGTTCCACCTCGCTGATGCCGCCCTGCGTGAGCGGGGACAGCTGGCCGCCAAGGGCGCGATCCAGACATTCGACGTGCACGGCTACCTGTCACTGCTGCGCCGCATGCACACCGAGCGCGACCACGACGTGCTGGCGCCGGACTTCGAGCGGACGCTCGAGCAGCC
>JAZQRG010000186.1:0-7969 GCA_045629445.1 Mycetocola sp.
CCCAACTACTCTAGATCGCATGACTTCTGCCGGCGCACAGCGCTCCCTCGGAGTGCACATGACATCGCACGGCGGCGAGCTTCGGGTCTGGTCGGCTTCGGCTGCGCAGCTCGAACTCGTGCTCTTCGATTCCAAAGACCCTCAGTGGGTCACCAAAACCGTTCCGATGGAACGCGGCAACGGCGACGTGTGGTCTGCGCGCTCGCGATCGCTCAAGCCGGGCACCAGGTACGCGGTTCGAGCGGCTGGCCCAGACGGACCCACTCACGCGTTCACCCCGTCCCGGTTCCTGCTCGAGCCATACTCCCGCGGCCTCGTGCGCATCGGCCCCGGCCAGTACCGGTCAGTGGTCGTCGACGAGAGCTTCGACTGGGGCGGAGTCGAGAAGCCACGGGTCCCCCTCGACAAGACCGTCATTTACGAAGCGCACGCCAAGGGCATCTCCAAGCTCAACACGGCGATCCCCGAGCACCTGCGGGGCAGCTACGCCGGCATCGCCCACCCAGCGACCATCGCGTATCTGACCGACCTCGGCATCACGAGCGTTGAGCTTCTGCCCGTTCACGCGTTCACCTCAGAGCAGCGCCTCGTGAAGCAGGGCCTCACGAACTACTGGGGTTATAACAGCCTCAACTTCTTCACACCGCATCCGCCGTACGCATCGAAAGCGGCACAGGCCGAGGGGCCGGATGCCATCCTGCGGGAATTCAAGGGAATGGTCCGGTTGCTCCACGAGGCGGGCATCGAGGTGATTCTCGACGTTGTCTACAACCACACGGCTGAGGAAGGAAAGGGCGGACCAACGACGAGCCTGCGCGGCCTCGACAACGACGCCTACTACCGGCAAACCGCCGACGGCACGTACATCGACGTCACCGGGTGTGGAAACAGCGTCAACACGGCGCACCCCGTTGCACGCCAGCTCGTGCTCGACTCGCTCAAGTACTGGGCGAACGACCTCCAGGTCGACGGCTTCCGGTTCGACCTCGCTGTCACGCTCGGACGCGGTGCCAATCACGAGTTCTCACCGGAGAACGAACTGCTTCACGACATCGTCACGGACCCGGACCTTGCTGGCGTGAAAATCATCGCCGAACCATGGGACGTTGGCGCAGGGGGCTGGCAGACCGGCAACTTCCCCGACGGCTGGAGCGAGTGGAACGACCGGTACCGCGACCGCGCCCGCAACTTCTGGCTCTCCGATATCGACTACGCCCGCAGGGCCAGTTCCGCACCGGTCGGAATCGGTGGTTTTGCCACCCGCCTCGCCGGATCGAGCAACACCTTCTCCGCCCAACGCGGCCCACTGGCATCCGTCAATCTCGTCACGGCCCACGACGGGTTCACCCTCGCCGACCTCGTCTCATACGACATCAAGCACAACATCGGCAACGGCGAGTCGAACCGCGACGGAACAGACAACAACCGCTCGTTCAACCACGGCGCGGAGGGGCCGACCGCTGACGTGGCCATCCTCGCGACCCGCCGCAAGGCGATGCGAAACCTCCTCGGCACACTACTGTTTTCGGCCGGCATCCCGATGATCACGGCCGGTGATGAGTACGGTCGCACCCAACGCGGAAACAACAACGCGTATTGCCACGACTCTGAACTGACCTGGCTGAGCTTCCCCGTCGACGGATGGCAGCACAACCTGCGGGCGCACGCGAAGCGGCTGATCCAGCTTCGGGCTGAAAACCCGGCATTGCGCCCCATCCGATTCGGCAGGGTCGGCGAAGTGGTGCCGAGCGCGAGCGAACTCGACTGGTACGACGCCACGGGAAACACAATGAGCGACGACGACTGGTCGAACGCGCGCAACCGCACCCTGCAGTACGTCGCGGCGTCGACCCCCGAGGTCGAGGAGTTCAACCGCATTCTTCTCATCGTGCACGGTGTCGAAGAGCAGGTCACCGTCACCCTGCCCGCGCACCACGATGTGTCGCGCTACGACCTGCTGTGGCGAAGCGACGACGAGACACCGCAAACGGATGCGCTCAGCGCGGTTCCGGGGGAAACGATCACCGTCGCACCGACATCGATGCTGTTGTTCCGCGCGGTGTCCGAGCGCGACTGAGACCAGCGAACGGAGACAGGCCCTGGCCAGGAAAGAGAAGTCGGGAGGAACGCCGGCGACGGCGACGCTCACTGCTGCCGGCATTGCGTTCACCCCGCATCCATACGATCACGACCCCGCTGCCGCAAGTTACGGGCTCGAAGCCGCTACCGCTCTCGGGGTGGCACCAGACCGTGTCTTCAAGACCCTGCTCGCCGACGTTGATGGCGCTTTGGTTGTCGCCGTCGTTCCCGTGAACACCCAGCTCGACCTCAAGGCACTCGCCGCTGCGGTCGGCGGCAAGAAAGCACGGATGGCCGACCCGCAGCTCGCCGAACGCAAGACCGGCTACGTCGTCGGAGGCATCAGCCCGGTCGGCCAGAAGACGCGGCTCGCAACGGTGATCGATTCCTCAGCCGACGAGTACGACACCGTGTTCGTCTCCGGTGGGCGACGCGGCTTCGATATCGAACTCGCGCCAGCTGACCTCGTGAGCGTGACGGATGGAACACTCCTGCCTATCGCCCGCGCCTAGCGCGTTCCGGATCGCGTCAGGCGCTTTGCCCGGCCGTATTACTCGATGTCGTTCCTCGGCCGGGCTGCTCGGCTGGGCTACTCGGCGGTGCGGATCAGCCCGAGCTCTGCCGGGTTCGCGAGCAGCGGGTTCTTGGGCACGATCCGGACGCTGTAGCCGAAGCCGCCCGGCTTTCGCAGCTTGACCGAACCGACGAACTCGAGGGTGTTCTCCTCGGGCTCCGCCGCTGTCCTGTCGGCGTCCGACTCGACGTCGAGGTCGCGGGTCCGTGTCCCGTGGAGCTCGTCGTCACCCGATTTGCTCTGGCCGTAGACGACCTGGACAGCGACATCATCCGGCGAAAGCGATCCCAGGCGAACCGTCGCGCGAAGGTGCAGCTCGTCGCCCACCTGGGGAGTGGAGTCGAGCCCGCCAGACTCGACGTGCAGGATCGCAACATCGGGCCAGGCAGCCCTCACCTTCCGCTTCCACTCCGAAAGCCAGCGGGCAGCCTTGAACCCGTCGTGCCTGAGCGCTTCCTGGCTTGAGTATGCGGGAACGTAGAGCTCGGAAACGTATTGCCGGACCATCCGGTCCGCGCTGAGCCGAGGCGAGAGTGTGGCGAGTGTGTGCCGGACGTGGCCGAGCCAGCGTTCGGGCTCTCCCGCTGAGTTGCGCTCGTAGAACAGCGGAGCGATCTGGTGCTCAATGAGTTCGTACATCGAGTTGGCCTCAACCCGGTCACGTTCGGCCGGGTCGGGGGTGATCGCTGACGGAATCGCCCAGCCGTTCTCGCCGTCGAAGAACTCTTCCCACCAGCCGTCGAGGATAGAGAGGTTGAGCGTTCCGTTGAGCGCGGCCTTCATCCCACTCGTGCCGCACGCTTCAAATGGACGAAGCGGATTGTTGAGCCAGACGTCAGTGCCCGGGTAGAGCTTCTGTGCCATCGAGATGTCGTAGTCGGGCAGGAAAACAATGCGCTGGCGCACCGCTGGATCGCTCGCGAACTCGACCACCTTCTGGATCAGCCGCTTGCCTTCTTCGTCCGCCGGGTGCGACTTTCCCGCGATGACGATCTGCACCGGTCGCTCAGGGTCGGTGAGAATGCGCTTCAGCCGCTCGGTGTCGTGAAGCATGAGCGTCAGTCGCTTGTATGTGGGAACCCTCCGCGCGAAACCAATCGTGAGCACGTTCGGGTCGAGGATCGTGTTGAGCCATCCCGGCGCCACTCCCCCGGGGTTCTGGTCGTTCCAGGCCCGGGTAACCCGGCGCCTGGCGTCAGCGACGAGCTCAGCCCTCATCACGTTGCGGCTTGCCCACAGCGCCGACGTCGACAGCTGATCACTCGTCCAGTCGGCATCCGTCGTATTCTGCCTGCCCCAGGTCCCTTCGGCGAGCGCCGTGAGCACCGGCGATGTCCAGCTCGGTGCGTGAACCCCGTTGGTGATGGAGGTGATCGGCACGTCGTCCGGGTCGAATCCGGGCCAGAGCGACGAGAACATTCCGCGACTCACTTTCCCGTGCAACTGCGAGACACCGTTGGCGCGCTGGCCGAGGCGGAGCCCCATGATCGCCATGTTGAACGCCCCTCCCGCCGTTGCCGGTTCACTGCCGAGCGCGAGGACGTCGTCGACCGAGACCCCGGGAAGGAGATCGGTCTCGAAGTATCGCCTCATGAGGTCGGTCGAGAACCTGTCAATTCCAGCGGGAACCGGTGTGTGAGTGGTGAAGACCGTTCCGGCTCGAACGACCTGAAGCGCCTCATCGAAGCTCAGGCCACCGCGGATCAGGTCACCAATGCGCTCAAGGCCGAGGAAACCGGCGTGTCCCTCGTTCGTGTGGAACACCTCGGGCTGGCGAAGTCCACTCTGTTCGGCCCAGGCGCGGATCGCTCGGACCCCACCGATGCCGAGGAGGAGCTCCTGCTGGAGCCTGTGCTCTTCCGCTCCGCCGTACAGGCGGTCGGTCACGCGGCTCAGGTCGTCACTGTTCTCGGGAATGTCAGTGTCGAGGAGCAAGAGCGTCACGCGACCAACCGACGCGACCCACACCCGAGCGCTCATGACCCTGTCATCGGGGAGGCTGAGCGTGATGACAACAGGGCTCGAGTCCGGCTGCCGCAGAACGCGAAGGGGAAGACCGTCAGGATCGAGCACAGGATAGGTCTCCTGCTGCCAGCCATCGGCAGAGAGCGACTGGCTGAAGTAACCAGCGCGATAGAAGAGGCCGACCGCGACGAGCGGAACGCCGAGGTCTGATGCGCTCTTAAGGTGGTCGCCAGCGAGGATGCCGAGGCCGCCGGAGTACTGGGGCAACGCCGCTGCGATTCCGAACTCAGGGGAGAAATAGGCGATGAGCTCTGGCTTGTCACCCTCGACGCCCTGATACCAGCGCGGCTCTCGGAGATAGGCCTCGAGGTCATCGCGCAACGCGTTCGCACGGTGAACAAACGAATCGTCAGAGGCGAGCTCATCGATTCGTGCCTGGCCGATTTCTCCGAACAGACTCATCGGATCGTGCTGGTAGTCACGCCAGGCATCCGGCGAGATCTCGGAGAACAGCTTCTGGGTGGGAAGATGCCACGCCCAGCGCAGGTTGCCCACGAGTGTTTCAAGGGCGGCGAGTCGCTCCGGCAGTGCCGGGCGAACGGTAAATCGTCGAATGGCCTTCACGTGGATCAGCCTAGGCGAGTGCGGACATCCGGCGTTAGCACACCGCCCTATTGGCTCGCAGCCGATTGGTCAAGGCTCCTCATGGATTGCCTATTCGCGGTACGGTCGGAGCTGTGGCGAAGAAAGCAACCAGCGCGGCGGCGGCTCCAGCCCCGACTGCACAGACCAGACCAACCGCTCCCGTACGCGGAATCGGCCGTATCCCCGTCCTCGGCATCTCTCCCGTTGTTTCCTGCGGCCGGTGGCCGGCTCGCGGGTTCGTGGGCGAAGTGGTGCCGTTCGGCGCAACGGCCTTCCGCGAGGGTCACGACAGCATCGGTGTCGAGTTGCTTCTCACCGATCCTTCCGGACGCACCACGCGGCATCCGATGCACCTCGTGACCGCGGGTCTCGACGACTACTCCACCCTCGCGCAATTCACCTCCCCAGGAACCTGGACGTTCCGCGTGCGTGCCTACGCCGACGAATGGGCGACGTGGCAGCACAATGCCGAAATCAAGATCGCCGCTGGCATCGACGTCGAGCTCATGTACACCATGGGCGCCGAACTGCTCGCAGCAGCCGCGACGGACAAGAACCGACCGGTGCGTGAACGCGGCGTGCTGACAACGGCGGCGGAGCTCCTGCTCGACGTCACCGCAGATGAGGAGGTTCGGTTCGCTGTTCTCTCCGACCCCGAACTGGAACGAATCGTCAGCGTTCGACCGATCAGCGGGATCGCAAGCGAATCAGAGGACGCCGAAATCAGGGTTGAGCGCACGCGCGCTGGCCTCGGTTCGTGGTACGAGTTCTTCCCACGGTCGGAGGGCGCAAAGCAGAACGCCGACGGCTCGTGGCGGTCTGGCACGTTCCGCACCGCTGCGAAACGGCTCCGTCCCGTCGCCGATATGGGTTTCGACGTCGTGTACCTGCCCCCGATCCACCCGATCGGGACCTCGTTCCGAAAGGGCCCGAACAACACGCTCAACCCGGGCAAGCACGACCCGGGGTCTCCGTGGGCGATCGGTGCGCCCGAAGGCGGGCACGACGCAATCCACCCCGACCTCGGTACCGTCGAGGACTTCACCTGGTTCATCGAACAGGCGAAGAAGAACAAGATCGAGATCGCCATCGACCTCGCCCTGCAGGCTTCGCCTGACCACCCCTGGGTCACGACCCACCCGGAGTGGTTCACGACGCTGCCCGATGGGTCGATTGCATACGCCGAGAACCCGCCGAAGAAGTACCAGGACATTTACCCGGTCAACTTCGACAACGATCCCGAAGGCATCCGTGCTGAGGTTCTTCGGATCGTTCGTTACTGGATCTCGCTCGGAGTCAAGATCTTCCGAGTTGACAACCCCCACACCAAGCCCGTCGAGTTCTGGGAATGGCTCATCGCGACGGTCAACGCTGAAGAGCCTGACGTCGTCTTCCTCGCCGAGGCGTTCACCCGCCCGGCGATGATGCAGGCGCTTGCCCGAGTCGGGTTCCAGCAGAGCTACACCTATTTCACCTGGCGCAACACGAAGGAGGAGCTCGAGGAGTTCTTCACGAGCATCTCGAGCGAGACCGCCGATTTCCTGCGGCCGAACCTCTTCGTCAACACGCCGGACATTCTCACTGAGTACCTCCAGTTCGGTGGCCCTGCCGCGTTTACCATTCGTGCCGCACTCGCGGCAACGGCGGCACCGACCTGGGGCGTGTACTCCGGGTTCGAGCTGTTCGAGAACGTCGCTCGCCCTGGCGCGGAAGAGAACATCGACAACGAGAAGTACGAGTACAAGCCGCGTGATTTCGCCGCAGCGGATGCCGCAGGCAAGTCACTGTCGCTGTATCTCGGCATGCTCAACAAGATCCGGCGGGAGCACCCGGCGCTGCAGCAGCTCAGGAACCTCACGCTCCACTCGAGCGATGACGATTCCATCCTCGTGTACAGCAAGCACATCGACGGCCAGTTCACCCCGACCGGCGTCTCAGACACGATCCTCGTCGTTGCCAACGTCGACCCGCACTCCGTGCGTGAGACAACGGTGCACCTCGACACCCAGGCGTTCGGTATCACGCCGGGCACGCCGTACCGCGTCACCGACCTCATCACGGGCAACGCCTGGGAGTGGGCGACAGACAACTTCGTCCGGCTCGATGCTTTCACCGAACCGGTACACATCTTCCACGTTGAGGAGCTCAACAAGTGACAGACCCGACCAAGCCAACACCCAGCAACCCGGCAGCCGAATCACCGGCACCCGGATCGCCCGTGAAGGCGGGGGCCGCAACCCCGCAGGCACCTGTGCCACCGGTTCCTTCCGAGGCGACCACGGCGGGCGTTCCGGCGACGGATGCCGCGACTACGAATGAGGACGTCGTTTCGCCGACCCCGGTCGCCTCTCCACCAGCGGATGCCGGCACCTCCGAGGGTTCCGTCGCTCCGGTTCCTGACACCTCGATTCTTGAGGCTGTCGCAGCGGGTGCATACCGGGATCCGCATGCGGTGCTCGGCCAGCACAGCTTTGGCTCTGCCTTCGTGATTCGCACCCTCCGGCCGCTCGCCTCTTCGGTGACGGCCGTGCTGTCAACGGGAGAAGAGGTACCGCTCGAGCACCTCTATGGCGGCATCTGGGCCGGAACGCACTCGTACGGATTCCAGGACTACCTCGTGCGCGCAACCTACGAGGGCGGCGCACCGTGGACCTCGGACGACCCATACCGTTTCCCGCCGACGATCGGCGAACTCGACCTGCACCT
>JAZQRG010000187.1:0-3628 GCA_045629445.1 Mycetocola sp.
CTCCATGCGCGAGCGTCGCGACCCCAATGGCCAGGGATTCATCGAACGGATGCTCCAGGGCGACGCGGATGGGCGAACCCCGGTGCAGCAGGTCCCCCGAAGCGTCAACGGTGAACCGGTCCTGGCCGGCACCGACCAGCAGTTCAGCGACGCGGTCGACCAGATATCCCTTGCCTGCAGCCCCGATGTCGATCGACACGGGACGGTGTGCGGTGATCACGGTTCCATCGAGAGTTGCAGTCCCGTCCCACTCCGGCGCCGGCCTCGGCGTTCCTGTCGGCTGGAAGGAATACGCCGCGTCGTAGCCGAGCGCGTCGAGCGCCGCACCGACAAAGGGTGAGACCGCACCGCCGGACACCGCACCGAGCCGACGGTACAGGTCGAAGATCGCCGGGGCATCCGCACCAAGATCCTCGCGCGTGCTACCACTGGCCAATGCTGTCACGATTGAGTCGCTGCGGAACCGTGACCAGACCCGATCGAAGTCGCTGATCAGGCTCTCGATGTCTCGCTTCAGCCCTGGCGCGACAGGCAGCGCCGTGTCGATCTGCCAGCGCGTGCCGATCGCGTCGAAGGCCAGGGACGTGACCCGGTCGACTCCGAGCGCACCGACGTCAGTCGGCATCGCCCTTGATCTCATCGATGGCGTTGTTGAACCCGCCGCTCGTCAGCGACGACCCGGCGACCTTCGAAACGTTCAGCTCGTCGATGCGTTTGCCGACGACGACATCCGAGATGTTGTCGATGAACTCGCCCTGGAACTTCTTGGCGTTGGGGGTGGTGCCGCTGCCGGTGACCTCAACGTCGGTCACGACGCTGTCGGCGAGGGTGACGGTTACGGTGACCGACTCTTCCCCGCCCGGCGAGGTGTACTCCCCGGTCGCGGTGTATTCGCCGTCGGTGTATTCGGTGCCCGTTGCCTGGCCCGATTCCGTTGGCTCGTCGGTGGCGTTGCCGGCGGCCTGGCCCGCCGGTGCGGCACAGCCAGCGAGGCCACCGATCACGGCGAGACCGGCGAGTGCTGCTGCTGCGTTCGTTCTGGTGCGAATCTGCATGACTGAATCCGTTCGTCGCGTGGTCCGAATTAGTTGAAGCTGAAACCAACGCTAGCGGCAGGATGTTATCGATCCGCTATCGACCGGCTGGGATATCCCTGTGAACCGCGTTCTGCCGGTCGAGCGACACGGTCAGAGAATGCGACGCGAGAGCAGTTCGCGAACGGCGTCTGGCAACTGCTCGGCAATGTCGAGAGCAACGATCGGCCCCCCGCGGGAGGCGAGTGTCGCCGCCATCCCATGGAGCACCTGGGCGGATGCCGCGACTCGCGCGAGCACACCCGGTTCGAAGACATCGGCGGCATGGGTGGCAACAAGCGCGCCGAGCACACCGCCGAGCACGTCGCCAGCCCCGGCCGTTGCCGTCCACGACGGTGCACCGGTCACCGCGAGCCGAACGCCAAGCGGCTCAGCGATAAACGTCGTGTTTCCTTTGAGCAGCACGGTAACCCGCAGGATGTCTGCGGCCCGGCCCGCCCAGACCGACGGGGTGGTTGCGATGGTCTCCGCCGACACCTTCTCTCCGGCGTGCGCGAGCATGCGGGCGAGTTCCCGGTAATGCGGGGTGACGACGACACCGGCCCGCGGTGCGTCAGCGACCATTTCGACGGCGCCGCTGTCGGCAACGACCGGTTCGTCTGAAGCGAGCGCGTCGGAGAACAGGGTGCCGAGAAGTCCGAGGTCGCTCGAGTCGGTTCCCGATCCAATCAGCCACGCCTGCACCCGACCGGGAAGCGTCACCACCTCCGGCCGTCGCGCCAGCACCAGGTCGGTGGCATCACCGAGGTAGCGGATCATCCCGAGTCCGGTTCGTGCGGCCCCCTCCACGCCGAGAACACCGGCACCGGGGTATTCGGCCGACCCGGTGACGATTCCGAGGACCCCTCTGCTGTATTTGTCATCCCGCTCGGTGGGTACGGCGACGTACGCTGCTGCGTCCTCGACGCCCCACGGCATCCACTCGTTATCCATCCCCTCACGATAGAGGCCGGTGGGATAGGTTGAACAGCTGGAGTGGGCGCGAATGCCCACACGCCTGAGGAGAATAATGCCCGCAATCTTCGAGCCGCTCACCCTGCGCGGCCTCACTCTGCGCAACCGCGTCTGGATCGCCCCGATGTGCCAGTACTCGGTCGAGAAGCGCAACGGCGTTCCGACTGACTGGCACCTCGTCCACCTCGGCCAGTTCGCGACGGGCGGCGCTGGACTCGTCCTCACTGAGGCAACGGCGGTGAGCGCAGAAGGCCGCATCTCCGACCGTGATACGGGAATCTGGACGGATGAACAGGCGGATGCCTGGGCGAGCGTCGTACGGTTCATCAGGTCGCACGGCGCTGCCGCAGGCATCCAGCTCGGCCATGCCGGCCGGAAGGCGTCGACGTACGCGCCATGGGGCAGCCCGGCGCGCGGCTCGATTCCGCTGGCCGACGGCGGCTGGGACACCGTCGGGCCGGGAAATGAGGCGTTCGACGGCTTCGCCGCCCCACGCGCGCTCGACACCGCTGGCATCGACAGGGTCGTTGACGACTTCGCCGCAGCGACAGCCCGAGCGGTATCTGCGGGCTTCCAGGTGATCGAGATTCACGCAGCACACGGCTACCTCGTGCACCAGTTCCTCAGCCCGCTCGTCAACACCCGCACCGACAGCTACGGCGGCTCGCTCGAGAACCGCGCTCGGCTGTTGCTCCGGATCGTTCGAGCCGTGCGCGCTGCGGCCGGCGACGCCGTGATCTTCGTCCGCTTCTCGGCGACCGACTGGGTGGATGGTGGCTGGGACGAGATCCAGACAGCCACCGTCGCACGGTGGGCCGCTGACGCCGGAGCCGACTTCTTCGACATCTCAACGGGCGGAGCGATCGCCGGCGTCGATATTCCGCTCTCGCCTGGCTACCAGGTGCCGTTCGCTGAGCACGTCAAGCACTCCGCCGGTGTCGGCGTTTCCGCCGTCGGCCTCATCACCGACGCCGCCCAGGCAGAGGAGATCGTCGGTTCAGGGCGTGCGGATGCCGTGATGCTCGGTCGCGAAGCGCTCCGCGACCCTCACTTTGTGTTCCGCGCCGCCGCGGAGCTGGGCGTCGAGCTCGACTACGTCCCCGGTCAGTACCAGCGTGCGCCGTACGTCAGTGCCGCCTCGTAGCATCCTGCACTTCACCGACGAGCTCTTCGATAATGTCCTCGAGGAACAGCACTCCCGTCGTGTCGCCCTCGCTGTTGAACGCGCGGGCGAGGTGGGCGCCTGACCGCCGCATGATGGCGAGCGCGTCTTCAAGGTCAGTCTCTTCGAAGATCGAGACGAGCTGTCGGATCCGTTTGGCCGGTACCGGCTTGGCGGAGTCTCCGCTCTCGTCATCGGTGTCGAGCGTCAGCACATCCTTGAGGTGCAGGTAGCCCGATGGCAGGCCGTTCGCGTCGACGATGACGTAGCGCGAGAAACCGTGTTTGGCCACAGCGCGCTCAACGTCGGCCGGCGTCGTGTTCTCCGGAAGGGTGACGAGGTTCTCCAGCGGGATGGCCACGTCGATCACCTTCTTGTTGGTGAACTCGAACGCGGCGACGAGCGCTCCGGTCGAGTC
>JAZQRG010000188.1:0-2339 GCA_045629445.1 Mycetocola sp.
GGGTGAAAGCTCCGTGCGGACGCGACCGGCAGGTCCTCGCCGATTATCACCCCGACATCCGTGTTCTGGTACCGACGCCGGACGGAATCCGGAGCGTCGCCGTCGCCGACCTGCTCCCCCTCGCCTTCGACTGGCTCGCGGAGGAACAGGCAGCGAACGCCTGATCAGGCTCTGCCGATCAGACCGCGCCGATCAGGAAAGCCGAGTGCCGTGGTGCGGGGTGGTCACCTCGTCGCCGACCGGGCGCGAGCGGTCGATGTCGTCAATGATCGGAATCGCTGTCGTCACCGCCTCGAGCCCGGACAACCGGGCCGGTGACAGTTGCTTCATGACATCCTCACGGGTCATCAGCTGAGACTCAACGACGAGGTCGGCGATGTTCCGACCGGTCAGCAGTGCGGTCTTCGCGAGGGCAGCGGATGCCGAGTACCCGATGAACGGTGTCAGTGCGGTGATGACGCCGACCGACGTTCCGACCATCGTCTCGAGTCGTTCGAGGTTGGCGGTGATGCCATCAATGCAATTGACGCGGAGTGTGTGGCAGGCCTGGGTCATCCAGGTGATGCTCTGCAGCAGCGAGTGAGCGATGACCGGCTCGAATGCGTTGAGCTGCAGCTGCCCTGCTTCTGCCGCCATGGTCACCGTCATGTCGGCACCGACGACGCTGAACGCGACCTGATTCACCACCTCGGGAATTACCGGGTTGACCTTGCCAGGCATGATGCTCGACCCGGCCTGAACGGGTGGAAGGTTGATCTCGCCGAAACCGGCTTGCGGCCCGCTCGACAGCAGACGGAGGTCGTTGCAGATCTTCGAGAGCTTGATCGCCGAACGCTTGAGCGTTCCGCTGAACGACATGAATGCGCCGGCATCGCTCGTGGCTTCGATGAGGTCAGGCGCGGTCTCGAGGGTCAGCCCTGTGATCCGGTTGAGGTGCTTGACGACAGCGGCGGAGTATCGGGGATCAGCGGTGATTCCGGTACCGATGGCTGTAGCGCCGAGGTTGATCTCGGCGAGCAGCCACCGAGTCTCCTGAAGCCGCGCGTGGTCCTCTCCGAGCGTTGTCGCGAACCCGTTGAACTCCTGGCCGAGCGACATCGGAACGGCATCCTGAAGCTGGGTGCGCCCCACCTTGAGCACGTGCCGGAACTCGGCCGCTTTTGAGATGAACGAGTCCTTCAGGTACTCGAGTTCGTCAAGCAGGGTCTGCAGCGAAAATGACAGGGCGATCTTGATGGCCGTCGGGTAAACGTCGTTTGTCGACTGGCTGCGGTTCGTGTGGTCGATCGGCGACAGGTAGCCGTAGTCTCCCTTGGGCCTGTCGGCCAGTTCGAGAGCCACGTTGGTGATGACCTCATTGGCGTTCATATTCGTCGATGTGCCCGCACCGCCCTGGATGACGCCGACGACAAACTGGTCGTGGAACTCACCGTCGATGATGCGCTGGCAGGCTGCGTCGATGAGCGCACCCTTCTCGGCGCTCAGCGCGCCCAGCTCAACGTTCGTCCTTGCCGCTGCCTGCTTGACACTCGCCAGCGCCTCGATGAGGTCGGGATAGACCGAGATAGGCCGCTTCGAGATCGGGAAGTTCTCCAGGGCCCGAGCGGTATGGATTCCCCAGTATGCTTCCGCGGGAATCTCCAGTGACCCGAGTGAATCCGTTTCGGTCCGCGTTTCTCCCGATGGGTTCACGAGAAATCTCCCTGTGTTTTCGTCGTCGATCGTCATTCCGCTCGTGGCGGTCGTACTGAGTTTCACTGTGGCTCCATCGCCGGTTGGCGTCGTGTACGTGTGGCACGACAGTTCCGACTGTACCCCCTTCACCGCATGGGTGGACCGGCCGAACTGGCAGCTGAGCGGGCAGCGTCACACCGTTCTGGCAGAAGACAGCGGGCCTACCGTTTGCGCGAGAACACCTCGATACGCTCCTCAGGTGACAGCGCCTCCATCTCGGCGATGAATTCGGCTGTGAACGTGTCTGCCGTCGCAAAGTCACCGATGGGAACGACCGAGTGCGTGATCTGGTGGTCATACACGTGAACGAGGTTGAACGACTGGCCGCCGTTCATGCCGTTGGTTGCCCGCGGTGGGTTCGAGAGGTTCATGGTGTAGCAGGTGGCTGCCGCCACAGACACGGGCACGTCGGCGAAGGTCGAACTCAGCGCGTAGTGCAGGTGTCCGGCAAGAATCGCGCGCACATCACGGCCGGCGAGTACCTCGGCGAACGGGCGTTGTTCTCTCAGCTCGAGGAGATCGAACAGCGGCTGTGGCGCCGGGACCGGCGGGTGGTGCATGCCGATGACGGTTCCGAAGCGTGCTGGCACGTCGAGAACACGGTC
>JAZQRG010000189.1:0-3758 GCA_045629445.1 Mycetocola sp.
AGCCGCGACCCTCCGCTCCTCTCAGGGCGCCCGCCTAGTGTGGAGATGATGTCGACTCTTGTGCAGGACCCTGCCCCTCTCCTCCGCGTTCCTACCGATGCCGCCGACGGCTTCGTCCGTGTGCGTGGTGCGAGGGAAAACAACCTCACGAACGTCGACGTTGACGTGCCCCGCGGCTGCATCGTCGCGTTCACCGGGGTCTCCGGCTCGGGAAAGTCATCGCTCGCGTTCGGCACGATCTTTGCCGAAGCACAGCGCCGGTTCCTCGAGTCTGTCGCGCCATATGCCCGGCGACTCATTGCGCAGGGCCACAACCCGCACGTCGACTCGATCACCGGGCTGCCTCCCGCCGTCGCACTTCAGCAGCGCCGTGGAGCACCGAGCACGCGCTCGACGGTCGGCACTCTCACAACACTCTCCAACTCCATGCGGATGCTGTTCTCGCGTGCCGGCTCGTATCCGGCCGGCGCGCCCCGGCTGGAGTCAGACTCGTTCTCGCCCAACACGGCAACCGGCGCGTGCCCGCGCTGCCACGGCCTCGGCATTGCGCACACGGTGACCGAAGCGTCGGCCGTCCACGATCCGTCGCTGAGCATCCGTGATGGTGCGATCACCGCGTGGCCGGGTGCCTGGCAGGGAAAGAATCTGCGCGACGTCGTCGCGGGGCTCGGCTACGACATCGATGTCCCGTGGCGTGACCTGCCGCGCGCCGATCGCGACTGGATCCTGTTCACGGAGGAGCAGCCGGTCGTCGAAGTCACTCCCCAGCGTGACCGCGTGGCCAAGCCGTACAAGGGCCGGTTCTGGAGCGCCAAGAGCCACATCATGCACGCGCTCACTGACTCGAAGAGTGAAGCCAGCCGGGCGCGAGCCGGGCGATTCGTCGAATCAGGACCCTGTGACCTGTGCGGTGGAAGCGGCCTCACCACCGCGGCGCTTGCCGTGACCTTCTCCGGTCACACGGTCGCCGAACTCAACACCGTGCCGCTCTCGGAGCTCGCAGAGATCCTTCGGCCGACCACCCGGATTCGCACAGCGACCGCTGCGGTGTCATCCGCGTCGTCTGGTGAGACGACCGAGGTCGCCGTGACCATTGCGACCGATCTCGTCGCCCGAATCGACGTGCTGATCGGCCTCGGTCTCGGCTACCTCAGCCTTGGGCGCAAGACACCGACGCTGTCGCCGGGCGAGATGCAGCGACTGCGCATCGCCACCCAGTTGCGCTCGGGTCTCTTCGGCGTGATCTACGTGCTCGACGAGCCATCCGCCGGCCTGCACCCGGCCGACGCTGAACCGCTGATGGTTGTGCTCGAACAACTCAAGGCGTCCGGCAATTCGGTGTTCGTGGTCGAACACAACATGGACATCGTTCGCAGGGCCGACTGGCTCGTCGACGTGGGTCCTGGCGCAGGCAGCAACGGCGGATCGGTGCTCTACAGCGGCGCCGTCGACGGACTCGCCGCGGTCGATGCATCGGTGACGCGGCGCTTCCTGTTGCCGGCCGCGGACCTGCCCGACGAGAAGCGTGACCAGCGCGAGCCGGCCAGCTGGCTTGGGCTCCGCGGTGTCTCTCGGCACAACCTCGTCGACCTTGACGTCGACGTTCCGCTCGGCGTTCTCACGGTCGTCACCGGGGTTTCGGGCTCCGGCAAATCAACGCTCGTGAGCGGCGTGCTCGGCGATGCCGTGCGCGAGGGACTTCGCGCCGGGCGACACCACACCGACCCGGTTGCGACCGAGTCACCCGCAGACGATGACACCGTCGCACCCACAACGATCACCGCCGTCTCCGGGCTCGACGCTGTCGACCGGATCGTGCGCGTGGACCAGCGGCCCATCGGCCGCACGCCGCGGTCGAACCTCGCAACCTACACCGGTCTGTTCGACGCCGTTCGATCGACGTTCGCGGCGACAACGGATGCTGCCGCTCGCGGCTACGACGCCGGTCGTTTCTCCTTCAACGTGGCCGGTGGTCGGTGCGAGACTTGCCAGGGCGAAGGGTTCGTCGCCGTCGAGTTGCTCTTCCTGCCGGGCAGCTACGCCGCCTGCCCGGACTGCGGCGGCAAGCGGTACAACGAAGAAACGCTCGAGATCGACTATCGGGGCAAGAACATTGCCGACGTGCTCGCCCTGACCGTTGACGAAGCCGCCGGGTTCCTAACCGACGTGCCGGCGGCATCCCGCAGTCTTGAAACCCTGCGCGATGTCGGGCTCGGCTACCTGCGCCTTGGCCAGCCAGCCACCGAACTCTCGGGCGGTGAAGCGCAGCGCATCAAACTTGCCACCGAGCTGCAGCGCGCTCGCCGCGGGCACACGCTCTACCTGCTCGACGAACCGACCACCGGGCTGCACCCGGCCGATGTCGAGCGGCTGATGACGCAGCTCAACAAGCTCGTCGACACCGGTAACACCGTCGTGCTCGTCGAGCACGACATGGGTGTTGCGGCCGCTGCCGACTGGGTCATCGACATGGGTCCGTCCGGCGGCACCGCCGGCGGCCGGGTTATGGTCGCCGGAACACCGGCAACCGTGGCCGCCGACCCGGACAGCCGCACTGCGCCTTACCTCGCGGAGCGGTTGAAGGGCGCCTGATCGTGCCTGCCGGGCGGCGTCCAGCCGCCCTGCGGCGGCACGCCGGGCGTTAGATGAAGTCGGGAGACTGGGCTGCGGCGTGACGGATCGAGACATCCGCGTGCCGGTCAAACCGGTATCCGACTCCGCGTACGGTGCGAACGATGTCTTCGTATCGGCCGAGCTTCGCGCGCAGTCGGCGCACGTGGACGTCGATGGTCCGTTCGTTCGGTGCGTCGTCGTCGCCGGCGACCCACAGTGACGAGATGAGCTCGGCTCGGTCGATCGTACGCCCCTCACGGAGGACGAGGTACTGCAGCAGCTCGAACTCCTTGTAGGTCAGTCCGACCGACTCGTTGTCGAGGATGAGGCGCTTGCGCGAGATGTCGATGACGACGCCCGAGTGAGCGCGGTCGAGTTCTTCATCAGCCTCGACATCGCGGTGCTTGGCGAGAGCCGACGGGTCCTGGAGTGCGAGTCGCACGACGTCGACATCCCGCCCGCCAGCACCCTGCGGTGCGAGTGCGACGGCGGCGTGAGTTTCGGAGGTGGGGGCGAGGTCGGCGGCAAGTGCCTTGAGCGCACGGACGATGGCGCCGAGGCTCGTGCCGGCCGCTGCGGCCTTGGCGTCGTCAATGCCGACGTAGAGAACGAAGCCACGGGCCTCGGTCCCTTCCGGAACCGCTCGAAGATTACGGCCCTGAGGAGCGGATGCTGCCGGTGCGGCCTTCTGGACGCCAGTCGGTGCGAATGTGGTTGCGTGTGCGAGAGACATGGGAGAAATCCTTGGATGATGTGCCTGTGTCGAATCCGGGTACACCGGAAAAAGGTTCGACGGTGTGTCGGGTGTGGCGGCCGGTGTTACGGCCTGCGCGAATGCTGAGGTGTTGCATTCGTTCGCTCGAACGGACCGAGAGGTTACCGGGAGCGGGGCGAGGGTTTCGCGGTCAGCGACACATTCGACAACACATGACTGCGCTACCGGCCATCATCGAGCCGGCAGTTCCATTGGGCTCGAAGGAGCTCAGGAGTTGCGCGTTATCAGTCATGGGCATGAGTTAACCCCACTGTGTCAGCACGTGTCAAATCTTTGCACTGCGTGACGAAATATCGCAGAAAAGTGGAGGACGTGTGAAAAAGCGGGGTTTAGCTCGAAGGATATTCGGGGAGTTTTCCTGCGCGACGGA
>JAZQRG010000190.1:0-4837 GCA_045629445.1 Mycetocola sp.
CGTAGCCCTGAGGAGCCTGCTGCTGAGCGTGTCCCTGCGGAGCACCGTAGCCGGGCTGCCCGCCGAACTGCGGCGCAGCGGCACGCGGCCGGGCCGGAACACTGCGTGCGATGAGCACACCGAGCGCGAAGAGCGCGGTGAACATGATCGCCGTTGAGATCGATCCGACGATACCCGAGCTGACGATGGACTCGAACAGGTACGAACCACCGTTGATCACGGCCCAGATGAGGTTGATGACGACGAGCCCGGCAAGACCGACAGCGCCACCGATGGCGAGCTTCTTGAGCAGGTCGACGGTGCTGGTTGCTTTGGCGATCGGCACGATGTACAGCGCGCTCACCGCAACGAGCGCGGCGAAGACGGCCGCGGCGACCAGCGAGATGAAGAACGAGAGAACCTGGTTGCCGAGAAGACCATAGACGGCGCTCCCGATCTGGCTCAGGATGCCGGTGACGACTTCAAAGCCGACGACGGCAACCCCACCGAAAATGAGCTGGCGCTGGATCCCCTTGTCGAGCGGACGTGCCTGCTGCGCAACCGGTGGCCCGAATCCCGCCTGCGGCCCTGCGCCCGGGTGCGACTGTGCGCTCACGGGCGGCGCTGGCTGGTAGGGGTTCTGGGGAGGCTGCTGCATCGACATGTCCCCCACCCTATCGGTGGGGCCCACGACGAGGTATGGACAGAAGTCCCCAGCCGTTACTGGCTGACAGCGTCCCCACGCGAAATCGCGACCATGTCCTCGCGCGGAACCACCTTGATGCGGGCGCGACCGTGCGGTTCGCCGAGCTTCATCTCGTGCTGGTCGAGGTTGTGCCAGCCCTCAAGGTCGGTGTACTTCACTCCGCGCTCGTCGAGCATGTCGATGACACTCTGCTCAGTGGGGTCTTCCGGGGTCCACCAGTTGCTCTCGCCGTTGATGACGTGCTTGATGGTCTCCATCGCGTCGGACTTGGTGTGGCCGATGAGGCCGACGGGGCCGCGCTTGATCCAGCCGGTCGCGTACACACCGGGAACGACTTCGTTGCTGCCCTTCTTGAGCACCATTCCCTCGCGGTTCGGAATCACACCGTGACGCTTGTCGAACGGGATGCCATCGAGCGGCGACCCGAAGTAACCGACAGCCCGGTAGAGAGCCTGGATCGGGATCTCGCGAATTTCGCCGGTTCCGACAACGCCACCCTCGGCATCCGGTTTCGTGCGCTCGTACCGGAATGCGGCAACGTGACCGTTCTCGTCCGGCACAACCTCGAGCGGCTTGGCATAGAAGTGCAGGTGGAGCCGGCGTGACGCCGAACCGACCTCGCGCTGGCGCCACTTCTGCAGCACCTTGTCGATGACCATGACCTGCTTGTTGCTCGCGATCGCGGCTTTGGATGCCTCGTCGTAGAGGATCATGTCGACGTCGCGAAGCTCACCGAGTTCACGCAGCTCGAGCGGCGTGAACTTCACCTGGGCGGGGCCGCGACGACCGAAGACATGGACATCGGTGACCGGTGACGCCTTGAGTCCCTCGTAGACGTTCTCGGGGATCTCGGTCGACAGCAGGTCTTCCGGGTGCTTGGCGAGGATGCGGGAGACGTCGAGTGCCACGTTGCCGTTGCCGATAACCGCGATCGACTCGGCCTCGAGCGGCCAGGTGCGCGGAACGTCGGGGTGGCCGTCGAACCAGCTGACGAACTCGGCGGCACCGTATGAGCCCTCGAGGTCGATGCCGGGAATGTCCAGGTCGGCGTCTTCGATCGCACCGGTGGCGAAGATGACCGCGTGGTAGTGCTTCTTCAGATCATCGAGTGTGATGTCGGTACCGAAGTTGACGTTGCCAAAGACGCGGATGTCGCCCCGGTCCAGCACCTCGCGCAGTGCGGTGATGATGCCCTTGATGCGTGGGTGGTCGGGCGCAACACCATAACGAACCAGCCCGTACGGAGCGGGGAGCCGGTCGAACAGGTCGATCGACACGTCGAAGTTGCGTTCTGCCTTCAGCAGGATGTCCGCTGCGTAGATTCCTGCCGGGCCGGCACCGACGATCGCGAGTCTCAACTTGGTCATGCGGGGGTACGTTCCTTACTTGCTGCGGTCGACGATGGTGTCCGCAAAGCGGGTGAGAGCCTGTTTCACCGGGCCGTCAGGCAGCGGCGCGAGCGCCTCGACGGCTTCACGAGCCCACTCGTGCGCCTCGGTGAGGGTTCGGGTGGTGACCTCGTGCACGCGGAGTTCCGCGATCGCCTCGTCGAAGTCTGCGGATGCCGCCTCATCGATCGCACCCGCAACATCCGTTTCGATGCGGGAGACGAGCGCTGCCGCTCCTTCATCGGTTGCAGCGAGCGCGCGAAGACGAATGAGCGGAAGGGTTGCGACGCCAGCGCGGAGATCGGTGCCTGGGACCTTGCCGGTTTCCTCCGGCTGCGGCGAAAGATCGATGACGTCGTCGATGAGCTGGAAGGCGACGCCGATCTTCTCGCCGTACTCGACGACCGCCGGCTCGAACTCGCGAGGCGCGCCCGAGAAAATCAGCCCGGCCTGGGCGGCGAGAGCGATGAGCGAACCGGTTTTGTCGGCGAGAACCTGGATGTAGTGCTCTTCGGGGTCTTGCCCGTCCTGCGGTCCGACGGTCTCGTGCAGCTGGCCGAGGACGAGTCGTTCGAAGGTGTCGGCCTGGAGCTGGGTCGCCCGCTCACCGAGCTTTGCCATGAGCTGGCTGGCCCGTGCGAAAAGAAGGTCGCCGGTGAGGATGGCAACCGAATTGCCGAACACGGCGTGTGCGCTCGGCACCCCTCGCCTGCGGTCGGCGTCGTCCATGACGTCATCGTGGTACAGCGACGCAAGGTGCGTGATCTCAATGGCCTCAGCCGCCTGGATCACCTCATCGGTGTTGCCGTCTCCGAGCTGGGCGGTGAGCAGGAGCAGCATCGGGCGAACCCGCTTGCCACCCGCTTCGAGCAAATACCGTGACGTCGAATCGGCAACGGAGTCGGTAAACCTGAGTTCACCCTCGAGCGCGTTCTCGATGCGCTGGAGCCCGTCATCGACCGACGCGAGCAACTTCTTCGCTTTCGCCGACGCGAAGATGCGGTCGGTCTGGCCCAGATGACTGGAAAGGCTCGTCGCACGCCGGATAGCACTCGGATTCACGAGGACTAGCCTACCCGTGCCCGGGGTTCTGGTTTATTTCTCCTCGATCCCCCACGGGGAACCGTATCCGGCGGGTGAATCAGCGGCGAGCAGGTCGAGGAACGGACGGGCGTCGAACGCCTCGGGCCCAAGCACCCCCGTTCCGCTCCAGACCCCGGTGGCCAGAAGTTCCAGAGCGACGGCGGGGTTGATCGCGGTCTGCCAGACAACAGCCTGGCAACCGTACTCCGCCATCGTCTGCTCGTTGTCGACGACGTGATAGAGGTAGGTGGATCGGGGTGAACCATCTTTGCTCGTCCCGCGCACCCACACTCCCGCGCAGGTCTTGCCGCGCATCCGGTCGCCGAGGGTGGCCGGGTCAGGAAGGCAAGCTGCGACAACGTCGCGCGGCGAGACCTGGACGCCGCCCACCGTCACCGGATCCGTCCTGTCGAGGCCGGTCTTATGCAGAACCTGAAGCACCTGGATGAACTCGTCGCCGAGTCCGTATTTGAACGTCACGCGTTTCGCCTTGGTCCAGCGCGGCATGAGGAGCACCTCTTCATGCTCAACGTTCACGCATTCGACCGGTCCGATACCGTCGGGGAAATCGAAGACCTCCGGCTCGCTGAACGGGGGCGTCGTGAACCAGCCCCGCTCGCGCTCGAAAATCACCGGCGGGTTCAGGCACTCCTCGATCGTGGTCCAGATCGAGAACGACGGCGCGAAGTCGTAGCCGTCGACGACGAGGTTCGCCCCGTCGCGCACCCCCAGTTCGTCGATCTCGCTGAAGAGTTCGTCTTCGGCATACCGCGCGAACACATCGGAGAGGCCAGGCTCGACGCCAATCCCGACCAAGGCAAGCCGACCGGCATCCGCCCACTTCTGGGCCTGGGCGAATTGCTCGTCGCCGAGCTTCACACCCGGCAGCTCGAACGGCTTTTCGGGGTGCGGACGGGACAAGCTCATCGCCATGTCGAGGTAGACAGCACCGCCGACGAAACAGCCCTCGAAAATGGGCATGACGAACCGGGGGTCGACGGCGTTGAGCACATGGGTGATCTCGTGCTTTCGAAGAAGCGCGGCAACCGCATCGGCGCTCGATGCATCGACCTGCGCGGCCGCGAATCGGGAATCGCCGAGGTCAGCGACGAGGGTTTCGGGTCGGGCGGGGTCGTAGTCCGCGACGACGAGGCGCTCGAAGAAATCGCGCCGAGCCAGGATGCGAGCGGCGGCTGAGCCGACTCCTCCGGTTCCAAGGATCAGGATGCGCATGGGTGTCCTCTCGGGTGGCGGTGCCGATCTGGGCTCTTCTTCGCGGGCTGGTTGATCCGGTCGGTCACGTCAGGCCACCGTCGACCGATCGGCCGTACTCATCGGGGCTGTCTGGGACGAGCACCTCGGTATCGCGGTTGAGGGTCTCGCCACGGAAGAACGGCTTCGACCGAGGGAAGACCCACCACAGGAACATGAGCAGGACACCCAAAGCGAGTGCACCGACTCCGACGACGAAGGTTCCGCCGATTCCGAAGAGAATTGTGTACCCGTAGTCGACGTCATACATGTCAATGCAGGACTGGATAAAGGCGTAGCCAAGCATGAGGCCGCCGAGGAGCGGGAACAGGCCTTTGAAGAAGAAGTTCCGCGGCGAGGTGAAGAGTTCCCGGCGGAAGTACCAGACGCAGGCGAACCCGGTGATGCCGTAGTAGAACGCGATGGCGAG
>JAZQRG010000191.1:0-23527 GCA_045629445.1 Mycetocola sp.
CGTCCGAATGCCGCAAACCCGGGGTATGGCGTTCGGATACCGCGTTTTTCCGGCATCTGAAGGCGGCTCCTGGGCCTAGTGCAGGGCGATCGTCCCGACAGCGCGCAGCTGGTCGCGGATGAACGGGTTGGCGTGGGCAGCGAGGTCATCGGAGTCGTCCCAGAGGTTGCGCCAGATGCCGAGCATCCGGCTCAGGTCCTCGTTGACCACGGCTGAGGAAAAGGACTCAAACACGACAGGGCCGTCATAGCCCACACGGGAGAGACCGCGGAAGAATGAGCCGAAGTCGACGGTGCCCGAGCCGAGATAGCCGCGGTGGCTCTCGCCAATGTGCGCGTAGCCGAGCCGGTCTCCGACATCGAGAACCGGGGTGTACTGATCCGACTCCTCGATGTTCATGTGGTACGTGTCGAGGTGCACCGAGACGTTGTCGTGCCCGACCTCGTCAAGAAAGGCGAGCGCCTGCTTCCCGGTGTTCATCACGTTGGTTTCGTAGCGGTTGACGACCTCGAGGGACAAACGGATGCCGAGACCGTCAGCTCTCGAGGCGAGGCGGCGGAGCGCCGCGGCACTCGACGCACGACCGGCAGAGGTGGCTGGCGCCATGTATTTCTTCATCGCGCTGTAGATCACGCCGCACAGGTGCTGGCCGCCCATGGCGGAGACGATGTCGATGCACTCCTCGAGCATGCGTTCGCCAGCGGCAACAACGGCCGGGTCGTCGCTCGTGAGGTCGGTTGTGTCGTTCAAGCCGAGCGAAGCGCTCACGGCGAGGTCGTTCTCCTTCAGGAGGCGCGCCGCAAGCATCCGATCAAAGTGGTAGGGATCCATGAGGGGGATTTCGATCAAATCGAACCCGGCCTGCTTGGTCTTCTCGATCGCCGTTGTCAGTCCCTCGCGCTCAAATGAGCCTGAGAAGACGAGTGCGTGCGCGCCTATGAGCACAATCGTGGTCCTTCCGCCTCGAACGGTCCGCGAATCGGATGCCGGTTCACCTTCAGCATATTCCGGGGATGCGGATTTAGATACATTAGGGTACAACTGATAGTCCGACGGATTCGTTATCGAGAATTGATCCGATCTTTGGCAATCTGTGGCAGAGTTTCTGTGAACGGAATAACAGGTTCCCCCTCCGACGAAGTAGGTGAATGAGTGACAACCCAGCTGTTAAAAGTCAACGGGATCAGCAAGAGCTTCCCCGGCGTCCAGGCGCTCCAGGACGTGCAGTTCGAGCTGAACCGGGGAGAGGTCCTCACCCTCGTCGGTGAGAACGGCGCGGGCAAGTCCAGCCTGATGAAGATCCTCTCCGGCATTTACGCCAAAGACGCGGGAACCATCGTCCTCGAGGGCAACGAGGTCGAGATCGACAGCCCAAAGACGGCGCAGCAGCTCGGAATCAGCATCATCCACCAGGAGATGAACCTGATGCCCCACCTGACCGTCGCCCAGAACATCTACATCGGGCGCGAGCCGCGCACCTTCGGCTTCGTCAACGAGCGTCGCCTGAACCGTCAGACCTCCGAGCTGCTCAACAGGCTCGGCATCCGGCTCAATCCCCGCAGGAGCGTCGGCGACCTCACCGTCGCCAACCAGCAAATGGTCGAGATCGCCAAGGCACTGTCGTTCGACGCCAAGGTCCTCATCATGGACGAGCCGACCTCGGCGCTCACCGAATCCGAGACCGAGACCCTCTTCTCGCTCATCGAGGGTCTCAAACAGCGTGGCACCGGCATCATTTACATCTCCCACCGGATGGAAGAACTGCGCCGCATCGCCGACCGCGTCACGGTTCTCCGCGATGGCCGTTACATCGGCAGCCTCGACAAGGGCGAGATCGACATCCCGACCGTCATCGAAATGATGGTGGGTCGACACATTGAAGAAGGCGCGAGGCCAACGGCACGGGAACACGCTCAGGACGACGTCGTTTTGAAGGTCGAAGGCCTCGGAACGCGTCACCTGCTGAAAGACATCAACTTTGAGCTCAAGCGCGGTGAGATCCTCGGGTTCGCCGGCCTGATGGGTGCGGGGCGGACCGAGGTCGCTCGCGCGATCATCGGTGCGGATCCGTCCGAGGGTGCCACGATCCAGGTCCAGGGCAAAACTGTGAAGATCTCGCAACCGGCGGATGCCGTCGCGCACGGAATCGGATACCTCTCGGAAGACCGCAAGCAGCTGGGTCTGCTCCTCGAGCGCGACGTGAACACCAACATCCTGCTCGCATCGCTCAAGGACTACACCGGTCCGCTCGGTTTCATGCGCACGGGAAAGGGCAAGCAGAAGTCCCGCGCATACGTCGAGTCGCTCCGCATCAAGACGCCGTCGATCAACGCGGTGACGAAGAACCTCTCCGGCGGCAACCAGCAGAAGGTCGTCATCGCCAAATGGCTCGCGAGGGACTGCGACATTCTCATCTTCGACGAGCCGACACGAGGGATCGACGTCGGCGCGAAGGAAGAGATCTACAAACTGCTCAACGACCTCGTGGCCCAGGGGAAGTCGATCATCATGATCTCCTCTGAACTTCCGGAGGTGCTTCGCCTCTCCCACCGCATCGTGGTGATGGCCGGGGGCCGGATCACCGGCATCCTCAACAACGAAGACGCGAGCCAGGCAAAAATCATGGACTATGCGACCAACATGGGCGACGAGAAAGAGTAAACAGCAATGAACGCATCTCCAGTCATCGAAAAGACGCCTCAGAACCGCGAGTCGGCTCCTGCAAAGTCGGGCACGGCGCTGACTTTTCTCCGCGCCAAGCTTCAGCAGTCACTGGCGTTCGGAACGCTCATCGTGCTCGTTATCTTCTTCTCGATCGCGAGTGACAACTTCTTCCAGTGGTCGAACATCTCGAGCATCCTGCTCGCGACAGCGGTCATCGGCATCCTGGCGCTCGGTACGACCTTCGTCATCATCACCGGCGGCATCGACCTCTCCATCGGAACCGGAATGACGCTCGCCGCGGTGATGACCGGCGTCTTCCTCGTAAATATGCAACTGCCGCTCATCGTCGGTGTGATCGGCGGCTTGCTCACCGGGGCGCTGATGGGCTTCATCAACGGTGTCAACATCGCCGTCCTGAAACTTCCGCCGTTCATTGCGACGCTCGCCATGATGATGATCGCCCAGGGCCTCGCCCTCGTCATCTCCGGGGTTCGCCCGATCTACTTCTCCGGCGTCGAGGGATTCAAGACCATCGCACTCGGCACGCTCATCCCGGGTCTGCCGAACGCCGTTCTCATCCTCTTCCTCCTCGCGATCGTCGCTTACCTCCTGCTCAGCAAAACGCTCTTCGGTCGGTACACCTTCGCGATCGGAAGCAACGAGGAAGCCACCAGGCTCTCCGGAGTAAACACCCGCAAGTGGCTCATCGTCGTCTACACGGTCGCTGGTCTGTTCACCGGATTCGCCGGCGTGGTCATCGCAGCTCGCCTTGACTCGGCCCAGCCACAGATCGGCATGGGCTACGAACTCCAGGCCATCGCCGCCGTCATCATCGGCGGTACGTCCCTGCTTGGCGGCCGCGGTTCGATCATGGGCACCGTCATCGGTGCGCTCATCATGAGCGTGCTGATCAACGGACTGCGCATCATGTCGATCCAGACCGAGTGGCAGAACGTCGTCGTCGGAATCGTCATCCTTATCGCCGTGTTCACTGACACCCTCCGCCAGCGGCGATCGGCCACCTAGGCCCCACGAACCGGGGAAGGGCTGGCAGCACCCGAGAGGCCGGGCTGTCCTTCTCCAGCACATCGCGAAATCGATTGCATCGGCGAGACCGAGAGATCCTGGATCTTTCCCTCCCGTCACCTCCGGTCACTCACAACACAAAAATCACAGTCGCGTCGGCTCCGGCCGGCCCCGAACGAACAATGGAGTTATTCGATGAAAACAGGTAAGAAAGTCACCGTCTTCGCGGCTGTCGCCGCGTTGGCGCTGAGCCTCGCCGGCTGTTCGAACGGCGGCGGCACCGCGGAAGGTGGAGACGGAGCCGACGACGGTGCAATCACGATCGCGCTCGTCTCGAAGGGCTTCCAGCACCAGTTCTGGCAGGCCGTCAAGCAGGGAGCAGAACAGCGGGCGGAAGAGCTCGGCGTGACAGTGACGTTCGACGGCCCCGCCGCCGAGACCGAGATCGATGGCCAGCTGCAGATGCTGCAGGCAGCCATCGACAAGAAGCCGGATGCCATCGGCTTCGCCGCCCTCGATCCCGAGGCGTGCATCCCGCTCTATGAGAACGCTGAAGCCGCAGGAATCCCGGTCGTTGAATTCGACGCTGGCTGCTCGAGCGATTACGGCCAGAGCATTGCCAAGACCGACAGCATGGGCGCCGGCGCCCTGGCTGCCGGCCACATGGCCGAACTGATCGGTGGAGAGGGCGAGGTCGCAATCGTCGGCCACAGCCAGATCAACTCGACCGGTGTCGAGCGTCGAGACGGCTTCATCGAGCGAATGGAGTCGGAGTACCCCGACATCGAGATCGTCGACACGCAGTACGGCGACGGCGACCACCTCAAGTCGGCGGACATCGCCAAGACGATGATCCAGGCACACCCCGACCTCAAGGGCATCTACGGTACCAACGAAGGCTCCGCCATCGGTGTTGTCAACGCTGTCGGCGAGCTCGGCCTCGAGGAAGGCGAACTGACCGTCGTCGGCTTCGACTCCGGCCAGGCCCAGATCGACGCGATCACGAACGGCCTCATGGCCGGCGCGATCACCCAGAACCCGATTGGTATCGGCGAAGAGGTCGTTCAGGCTGCATACGACATCGTCAACGGCGACACCCCTGAAGAAGTCATCGACACCGGCTACTTCTGGTACGACGCCAAGAACATGGAAGACGACGAGATCGCTGCCGTTCTCTACAAGTAACACCGCAACACCGTCACGGCCCGGCCCCCTTCCCGTTCAGGGGAGGGGGCCGCGCTGCACCCGGAAGGACACCGCCATGGCGCCAGTCAGCGACCGGCTCGACAGCGACCGGCTCGACGTCGGTCGGCTCTCCCTCGGTGGTGCGTCGCTCGGCAACCTCTTCAACGCCGTCGACGATGCCACGGCCGCGGCGACCCTCGAAAGCGCGCTCGACCTCGGAATCCGCTACATCGACACCTCTCCGCACTACGGACTCGGCCTGTCGGAGCGGCGGATCGGTGAGTTCCTCGCCGGGCGTCCCCGCAACGAGTTCCTGATCAGTACCAAGGTTGGGCGGCTGCTCGAACCGACACCGGAGCGCGCCGACGAACCGGACGACACGTGGTTTCACGTGCCGGCGACCGCGAGGCGGGTGTGGGACTACTCAGCCGACGGCATCCGTCAGAGCCTCGACGATTCACTCACACGGCTCGGGCGTGACGCGGTGGACATCCTCTACCTGCATGACCCCGAGCAGTACCCGGGCCCCCGTTCCGACATCCCGGCCGCCCTCGACGCTCTCGCCGCCCTTCGCGATGATGGCCTCGTGCGCGCCGTCGGCGTCGGCACGAGCGACATCGGCATTCTTCGCTCCGCTGTTATCGACAGCGATATCGACCTGGTGATGGTCTCCAACCGGTACACCCTGCTTGACACCAGCGCTCGGACCGAGCTCTCGGCGCTGTGCCTGGACCGCGGCGTTGGAATCGTGGCCGCCGGGGTCTTCAACTCGGGACTGCTGGCAACGGCGGAGCCACGCGCCGACGCTCACTTCGAGTACGGGGCGGTGCCGCCCGCGATGCTCGACCGGGCTCGCCGCATTGCCGCTGTGTGTGTCGAGCACGGGGTGGAGCTGCCAACGGCGGCGCTGCAGTACAGCCTCCGCGATCCCGCGGTGCGGACCGTTGTCGTTGGCTCGGCTGACCCGTCCGAGATGCGTGAGAACGCCCTCCGCATGGCCGTCGAGATCCCTGACGCGCTCTGGCGAGATCTCGCCGACCGGGGTCTCGTCTCCGCGTAGGGCTTGCGTCAGCGGGGATCCCACGCCAGCCAGCGCTGGGCGTTCGTGGTGAGGATCTCGCCGAGCACCCGGGACCCGATCCGTTCCGCGAGACGCGGGAGGTAGCGGCGTCCGAGGTAGGCGAGTCCCGGCATCCCGCCGTACGACTCGTATCTGGTCTTCCGAGCGACGTCTCCGCCGAGAACCACGGTGGCCCCTGCGGCTACGACGGCCTCGGTCAGATCGAGCAGTTCGGAGTCGGTGCGGGTGCGCGGCCGGGCCATCCCGTCGTAGCCGAGGACGGCGCCTCGGGCGGCGAGCTCGAGGTGGAGCCCTGCATCGGGATTGCGGTCGGCGTGGGCGAGCACGATCCGGTTGGCGTGTACTCCGGAACCCCCAAGGACGTCGAGCACCTCGTGCGCGGCCGTGCCGAACTCGAGGTGCACCATCACCGGAGCGCCTGTCACGCGGTGGGCATCCGCGACCGCGCTCAGCACCCGGCGTTCGAAGGGGGAGATGCGCCAGTAGTCGACACCGGCCTTGAGCACGCCGGCGCGGACGGCGGACCGGTCTGCCGAACCGTCGTCGTCGTGTCGCGGCATCCCCGTCACCAGGTCCGCAGTGAACCGGTCACCGAGCGCATCCTCGTCGAGCAGGCGAAGCCAGTGATCGTCGGCGTAGTGGGCGTCGCGGTGGGCTCCTGTCGTTGCAACCACAGCGAGTCCCGTCGCCTCGCTGATCCGGGCGACCGCCTCCGGGTTTCGCCCCAGCGCGATCGGGGTCGCGTCGACCATGGCGTCGAAACCGCTTTCCTTCAACAGACGGGCCTCGGCGCCAGACGCTCTCTCGTCGGTCAGCTCGTCTCCCGGCAGCAGCGGTGAAACCTGGAACAGGTGCTCGTGATAGTTGACGCGTCCCAGCTCACGTGCTGCGATGTCGCCGAGCACCGTCCGCACCGTCGGGCTGGTCATCGCGCGTCCGCCGCTGCGACGGCCAGCTTTTCCACGAGCTCATCGGTCAGCGTCAGTGAGAACACCTCGGCGATGACCTGCGTCCAGCCGTGAATGAAGTAGCGCCACCCATCGACGACGACAAGGTCGGATGCCACTTCCTGCGCGCGTGCCTGCGCGAGAAACTCGAGGGTGCCCCGATAGTTGAACTCCCACACGAATGCTGCCGGCGGAAAGACCGCGTCGTCCGGCAACGGCGATCCGGGGCGATCCTTGCCCAGCCCGGAGGCGTTGACGACGAGGCTCCCCGCGGGGAGAGCGGCGACGAGTCCCCGCGTCACGTCGGCGTCGGATGCCACGACGAAGTTCACGAGATCGTCCGGCGTGCCACGGCGGCTGTGCACCTCGCGCAGATGTTCGAGGCGGGCGGGGCTCGTGTCAGTGACCGTGATCGTGCGGGGGTGGTCCTGCCGTTCGGCGAGGTACCAGCTGAGCGCGGTTCCGGCACCGCCAGCACCGAGGATCAGGGCATCAGCACCCGTTACGGTGAAGTGGTCATCAGGCAGGAACTCACTCGCCGCGAGTCCAGCGGTGATCGGATCTTTCGCGTGACCGAGCAGCGCGCCGTCGCGCTTGGAGATGCTCGACACCTCGCCGCAGAGGGTGCTGAACGAATCCAGGTCATCGAAGAGGTCACTCGCGGCCTCGAACAGGCCCATCTTGTGGGTGGTGACGAGAGCGCCGAGGTGGTCGGGATCGTCCCTGATGTGCTCGACCAGTGCTCGATAATCTGCCCTGGTTGCATCGAGCGGGAGGTCGTGGCCGACGAGAGTGCGGGTCGGCAGGTCGAGGATGTCGGCCCAGCGAGGAAAGATCGTCATGATCGACGAGGCCGAGGTGCTCACCCCGACAAAGCCCATGTGCCCGGTCATGCTGACACGCCAGACACTGAATAGAGCTGTGCCAGGCGGGTGATCTCCGCCCAATCTTCCGCGGCGAGCGCGTCGGCGGGAAGCAGATCGCTCCCAGCGCCGACCGCGATCGCACCCGCGGCGAACCAGTCGCCGAGGTTGTCAGGGGTGACACCACCCGTCGGCATCAGTGGGACGTCGGGGAACGGCCCGCGGAGGGCTCGGAGGTAGCCGGGGCCGCCGAGCGAGGCCGGAAAGACCTTCACAACGTCGGTCCCGAATTCGACCGCCGCCATGACCTCTGTTGGGCTGAGCGCGCCGGTCATCACGATGAGCCCGGTCGCCTTCATTGCGGTCGTCAGGCTTTCACGCGTCCCTGGGCTGACCAGGAAGCGCGCGCCGGCATCCGCCGCCTGTTCCGCCTGTCGTGGGGTCGTGACGGTACCGGCTCCGAGATAGATCCGGTCACCGTACTTCTCGTCGAGAGCTCGAATGACCGCTGGCGCGTCCGGGGTCGAGTAGGTGATTTCGAGGCCGGTGATGCCGCCATCGACGAGCGCATCGGCTGCGCGGAGAGCTGTCGCGGCGGATGGAGCGCGCAGCACGGCGAGCACCCGGGTGGACTTCAGAGTTTCGAGCGACATGCAGGACCTTTCACAAATCGGCAGACCAACGGGTCAACGGGGAAGCGGAACAGGATGCGGGGGAGCCGCACCGCTGAGCACGGCAAGAACGTTCGCGACGGCGAGTGACCCCATCCCGTCGACCGCTTCGACGGTCTGCGCCCCCAGGTGCGGCGTGACGATCACCCGGTCAGCGAGCTCTTCCGCGAGCAGGGGAGACGGCAGGCCGCCGGTGTCGCCGTCGAGGGTGTCGGCGGCGAAGCCGGCAACAACGCCCCGCCGAAGCGCGTCGGCAACAGCATCCTCGTCGACGAGGTCAGGCCGCGCGGTGTTGACGAGAACGAGGCCAGGGCGGGCGGATGCCAGCCAGTCGGCATCCACGATCATGGTTCCGCCCGGCGCGTGGAGCGTCACAAGGTCACACCTCGCGGCCATGTCTGCAACGTCCATCGGTTCGGCCCCTGCCGCCCGGATGGCGTCCTCGCCCAGCCAGGGGTCGTGCGCGACGACACGGGTCTCAAAGCCGGAAAGTCGGCGGGCGACTCCCTGGCCGATCCGGCCGAACCCGACGATGCCCACCGTGAGCGAGCCGAGTTCGCGGCCGCGGTAAACCGACCAGTCTCCCGACCGCACCCGGCGGTCGCCTTCCGGGGTGCCGCGAAGGACGGCGAGCATGAGGCCAACGGTGTGGTCGGCGACCGCCGCACTATTCGCGCCGGGGGTGTTGGTGACGATGAGACCTCGGGCGGCGGCGGCATCGAGGTCGACCGCTTCGAACCCGACGCCGTAACGGGCGAGGACCCTGAGGTGCGGCGCGGCGTCGAGGTGGGCGCCGGTGACCGGCCCCGTCCCGGCGATCCAGCCGACGGCATCCGCGAGCAATGGGCGCAGCTCGTCGATATCGTGGCTCGCCGATCCGATCGTCACGGTGTGACCGGCGTCGGCGAGTTCACGGAGCAGGTCGCGGGATCCGGACGAGAAGGATCGGCTGGTGGCGAGGATCGTTGCCATCAGTGACCGAACCTGCCGGCATTCCAGTTCTCCAGGCTCGCGTACGCGTCGAGGAAGGTTCGGTGCCTGCCGAGGTAGTCGGAGTGCCGTGAACTCTCGGGCGTGAACTCGGCGGTGACCTCCGACAGATCCCGCGCAGCCCCGAAACCGTCGACGAGGCCGAGCCCGACGGCGGCCGTTACAGCGGCACCGAGGCTGTTCGCTTCCTCGACGATGCTTCGCCTCCGAACCGGAACGCCCCAGACATCCGCGAGGATCTGCAGCCAGACGTCGCTCGCTGCACCGCCGCCGATGGCGTCGATTCGGTCAACTGTCGCGCCAGACTCACGGAAGGCCTGAATGCAGGTCAGTAGATTGAACGCGACCCCCTCGAGCACCGCTCGGGTCATGGCGGCTCGCCCATGGTGCCTGCCGATTCCGAGAAAGGCGCCAGAGGCATCCGGATTCCAGTATGGCGACCGTTCGCCGAGGAGGTAGGGCAGAAAATAGAGTCCACTTGACGAGGCATCGGCGGTTGACGCGTCGGCCACGAGCGCGGAAAGGGCCGCGCCAGTCGGCTCGGGGTTGAGGAGTTCTGACACCCAGGCGAGAGCGGCGCCGCCCGCCTGCATTGTCGCTGTCGGGACGTAGCTGCCCGGAACCACGTTGTCGAAGGTCATCGTGCGCATCAGCGGGTCGTACACGGGAGTGTCGCTCGCGAAGGAAATCCACGACGAGGTACCGAGACAGACATACGCACCATCGTCGGGGGCAACAATGCCGGCACCGACCGCCGCGATGGGCCCGTCGCCGCCGCCCATGACCACGCGGGTCTGGCGGGTGAGGCCGGTTGCGCTCGCCGCCTCCGCGGTCAGGGTGCCAACGATCGCGGTCGATTCGAGGATCTCAGGGAAGAGGGAGCGGGGGAGTCCGGCAGCGGCGAGCATATCTGGCGACCATTCACCGAGGCCCTGGTCGTATGCGTTCGTTGCCGAGGCATCCGACCTGTCGGTGGCGAGCCTGCCGGTGAGTCGCTGGATCACGAAGTCCTTGGCGACGCAGAAATGGCGAACTCGCGCGAAGACCTCGGGTTCGTTGTCGCGCACCCACATGATCTTCTCGAGGGAATACGTGGGGTTCAGGCGGTGCCCGAGAAGTGAATAGGCGCGACCCTGCCCGATCGTCTTCTCGAGGGCTGAGGTTTGCGCGACCGAGCGGGTGTCGGCCCAGATGATCGCCGGACGCACCGGACGGTACTCGCCGTCGAGAAAAACCGCGCCCATCATCTGTCCGCTGATGGCCAGGCCGGTGACCGTTTTCGGATCGATGCCCGAGCGGTCGAGGAGGTCCCTGGTCGCCGAAACGACGGCGTTCCACCAATCCTCCGGGTCCTGCTCTGCGACGCCACCGTGAGCGAAGTGCGCGGGGTAATTCACCGTGACGGCACTGACCAGACGGCCGTCGTCGGTGTGAAGCGAGGCCTTGTTGCCCGTCGTTCCGAGGTCGTGTGCGAGGATCATGAATCTCAGCCCTCGTCGTAGTCGATGAACTCGACGCCGGAGTTCCCCGCGAGCACACGGCGCCCCATCCCGTGTTCGAGAACCCAGCCGTAGTCATGCCCGGCCCCGCCGGGGTAGACGGCGAGGAAGGAGTACGGCTCATCGCCGACATTGATGCTGCGGTGTGCCCAGCCGGGCGGCATGTAGCCGATCGTGCCTGGCGTCATGTCGACCCAGTCCGAGTCGGTGCCGTCGAACAGAAGCAGTCCGCCGTGCCCGGAGATGCACAGGTAGATTTCACCCTGGTGGTTCGGGTGCTGGTGGCCCTTCGTCATCCAAAGCTCGCCGCCGGTTGAACCCGGCTGGATGGTGGTGATCGACTGCGGCAATTCGCGTTCAACCTCGGGGACCCTCGACGAAACCACCGAGTACACGACCGGATCGCCATCGGCGACGGCGGCCTCCCAGGCATCGCGGTCGCGGAACAGTCCATCGAGGTCTGACATGCGCCTGGTCAGGGTCGGTCCCTCCGGCTGGAGCGTACCGCCAGCAGGGTCGAACCTGATGCTCAGAGGTGGAACGGGAAGGGCTGAGTATGTCGACAACGTCACTCCTCGGTCGGGCAGCCACTGTGCTGCGATCCCACCATATCTGTAATTACAGGTGACATGTAATTACATGTTGAATACGCGAATCAATTCGATCCGGTATGCCGCAGTGCCGCCGTGTTGGAGGTGCCGGGGGTCGCATTCAACTGGAACTCAAAGCGACTGCGATCGCCTCGGTGGTAGGCGATGAAGAACTCCATCGGCGTGCCATTCTCGTCAAATCCGACACTGCGCAGTACGAGCAAGGCATGATCGCGCCCAAGCCCGAGGAGCGCGGCCTGCTCATCGGTCGCGGACGCCGCCTCGGCGGAACGCACGCCGCGAACAGCACGGATGCCGTGGGTTGCGAGGAGTGCGTAGAGGGACTGGTCGCTGAGGTCCTCGGTGAGCACCGTCCGGCCGACGTCGAGAGGCAGATAGGTGGTGGTCCATGACCAGGGTTCGTTGTCAACGTGGCGAAGTCGCTCGATGACCACGACGTCTGTGCCAGGCGCGATGCCGAGCGCGTCCGCGACCTCATCGTCGGCAGGCGCGATCTCCTGCCTGCGCACGTCGCTGTGAACGTGACCGCCGCGAGCGGCCACTTCCTGGTAGAGGCCGGTCAGGGTGTGGACAAGGCTCTCTGGTGTTTTCTGGTGCGCAACAAAGGTGCCTTTGCCCTTGACCCGTTCGATCACGCCCTGGTGTTCGAGCTGGGACAGCGCCTGGCGCACGACGGTCCGCGACACGCCGAACTGTTCGCAGAGTTTGTGCTCGCCGGGGAGGAGATCGCCCGGACGCAGCCCGTTCCTCGCGATGTCATCGATGATCCGGTGCTTGAGCTGGTGGTACATCGGCACGGGCGCCTGGCGGTCGATGTCGGCGCCTGTGCTCCGTGTGCCTGCTCTCGCGGGCGCATCAGCGGGGCGGGCGTCTGGAGCGGTCGTGTTCGTCACGGAATTCGATTCTGCGAGCGGTTGGTCAGATCGCCACGAGCGCGTCGACCTCGTCGCGGCGGGGCAGGCTCGGCGATGCACCCCTGCGGGTGACCGCGAGCGCACCGGCCGCGATCGCCCTGCCGATGGCATCCGTTACCGGAAGGCCATCGGCGAGCGACGCACCGAGGTAGCCGGCGAACGCGTCGCCTGCCGCTGTCGTGTCGACGGCGTCGACGGGAATCGCGTCGAAAAGCTGCACGTGATCGCCCGAAACGAGCACCGCTCCGGCCGCAGCCATCGTGATCAGCGCACTCGAGGCTCCGCGAGAGGTGAACCAGCGGCCTGCCTCGATCGCGGATGCCTCGTCGGTGACGGAGATTCCGGTCAGGATGGATGCTTCGGTCTCGTTCGGGGTCACGATGTCGACGAGCGGCCAGATCGCTTCATCGAGCGTCGCAGCGGGCGCGGGATCGAGCACCACGGTGAGACCGGCGTCGTGCGCTTTGCGGATCGAGTACTGGGTGAGGGCCCAGGGGATCTCGAGTTGGGTCAGCAGCACCCGACACGTGGAGCCGAGAGCATTGAACGCCTCGTCGATCTGCGCTTCGCTGAGAAATGAGTTGGCGAGCGGCACCATGACGATGTCGTTCTCGCCGGAATCATCGACGCGAATGTGGGCGATCCCCGTTGGACCCGGGACGGCACGAACATGCTCGATATTCACGCCGGCGTCGCGGAGGCCGTTCGTGACCAGTTCGGAGAAGAGGTCGGTGCCAACGCAGCCGACCATGTGGGCGTTCCCTCCAGCGAGCCCTGCAGCGACAGCCTGGTTCGCGCCCTTGCCGCCGAGGACGAGGGTGAAATCGTCGCCGAGGATGGTTTCGCCGCGGGCGGGGAGCCGTGACGAGAAAGTGGTGAGGTCGGCGGTGATGCTTCCGACGATCAGCACACCACCCGACGGGGATTCAGACGACCGTGTCTGGCTCATGAGTGCCTTTCGAGGGGATCTTCACTGCGCGTCGGCCTCAAGAACGGATGCCGCGCGCCTGTCATTACATTAGCGGACAGGTGGGCCAGCATGGAGGGATCAGGCTTGGTACGCTTCCTCGAACCAGACCTCTCGCCAGCACCAGAAAGTACTCCGCCATGACGACAACACCCCGTTTCTATGCCGACAGCGCCGACGTCGACGTCGTTGCTGAGCTGCTGGCCGATGGCCTCATCTCCGGGGTGACAACCAACCCGACAATCCTCGAGCGCGGCACGCGAAGCGTGACGGACATCCCCGACCTGTACTCCCGCTGGGCGGAGGAGGGTGCGCGCGAGATCTTCTTCCAGGCCTGGGGCGCCACCGCTGACGAACTGATGCGGAACGCCGAGCGGATTGCCGCACTCGGGGACCTCGCCGTTGTGAAGGTGCCGGCGACGCGCGCCGGCTTCGCCGCTGCATCAGCCCTCACCGGCGGTGGAGTTCCCGTGTTGGTCACCGCGGTCTATTCACCGGCTCAGGCGCTCGCCGCCGCAAGCCTCGGGGTGCGCTACATCGCCCCATACCTCGGTCGGCTGAACGACGCCGGTCGCGACGGTCTCGACGAGATCGGCAGGATGCAGGCGCTCGTCGCCGGTAGTGGCACCGCGGTGCTGGCCGCGAGTCTGCGCAGCCCATCGGATCTGGTCGAACTCGCCCTGCGCGGTGTCGCCCACTTCACGGCCGCGCCGCCGGTGCTACTTGCCGCACTGCAGGACGATGTGAGCGACAGGTCGGCGGCCGAGTTCGAGGCAGCCGTGGCGCGCGGCCTCTAGCGAATGCTCAGGCGGTAACGGCGTCCCTGAGCCACTGCTCGACGCCGGAAATGTGCACGATCGTGAGTGCCTCCGCCAGATCCGCGTCTCCGCGCTCGAGGGCGTCGACGATCGCCCGGTGCTCCGCGAGGGTGCGGTCGACGGAATTCTCCTGGGTGAGGCCCCGCCAGACCCGCGCGCGAACGGTGTGGCTCGACAGCGACTCGATGAGACTCGCGAGGTAGGAGTTGCCCGCCGTCTCGACGATCGCGCGGTGGAATTCGAGATCGTGAGCGACGAGACCCTCGACGTCTGTGCCGTTGTCGACCGAATCGATCTGGTCGCGCAGCGTGGTGATGACGGCATCCGTCATGTGTCCGGACGCGAGAGCGACGGCAGCGGGTTCGAGGATGCGCCGCACGGCGAACAGCTCAAGGATCGACGAGTCATCGTGAAGGTCGACAACGAACGACATCGCTTCGAGCAGGAGACGCGGCTCAAGGCTCGTGACGTAGGTGCCGTCACCGCGACGGACGTCGAGCACCCGGATCACCTCGAGTGCCTTAACGGCCTCGCGCATGGAGCTGCGGGACAGCCCGAGCCGCTCGGACAGTTCCTTTTCCGGGGGGAGGCGGTCACCCGGGCCGAGTTCGCCCGAGATGATCATTTCCTTGATCTTGAGGATTGCCTCGTCGGTTACGGCCATGACAGTGATCCTATCTTTCCGCCTGTCCGCGCCGGATCAGCTCAGCTGTTTCTGCTTCGCCTGGACGGGGATGAGCAGAAGCAAACCGACGAAGATCACGAGGATGATGCCGAGGATTCCCCAGTACTGCTCACCGCCGACGGTGATGAACAGGGCAAACGCCATCGGCGCGAGGAACGACACAGCGCGACCGGTCGTCGCGTAGAGACCGAAGATCTCGCCCTCACGCCCGGCGGGAATAAGCCTGGCGAGGAACGTCCTGGATGCGGACTGGGCGGGGCCAACGAACAGGCACAGCGCGAGCCCGAAGATCCAGAACATCAGTGCGCCGCCGTCGTGCAGGAAGAACACGGCGAGGCCGGCGAGGACGAGCCCGATGAGGGATGCCATGATCACCGGTTTTGCGCCGAGTTTGTCGTCGAGCAGACCGACGGTGAGGGTCGATATGCCGGCGACGACATTGGCGGCGATGGCGAAGATGATGACCTCACCGGGGCTGAACCCGAACCACCCGCCAGCGAGAACACCGCCGAAGGTGAAGACCCCCGCGAGTCCGTCACGGAAGACGGCGCTCGCCGCCAGGAAGTAGACGGTCTGCCTGCTCTCGTTCCAGAGCCGCTTGATATCGGAAAACAGCCGTGCGTACGAAGCGAAGAAGCCGACCTTTGCCCGGCGTGCACCGACGCCCTCGTATTCGGGGACGAACAGAAGGACGGGAAGCGCGAACACACCGAACCAGAGCGCTGAAAAGAGCACAGTGACACGGATGTCCATGCCGTTCTCCCCGGTGATGCCGAACAGCCCGACCTCTGGCTGGATCAGGCCGAAGTACACAATGAGCAGCAGGGCGATGCCACCGAGGTAGCCGAGCCCCCAGCCGACGCCAGACACGCGGCCGATGGTCTTTGGCGTCGAAACCTGGGCGAGCATGGCGTTGTAGTTGACGCCCGCGAATTCGAAGAAGACGTTTCCCGCCGCGACCAGCAGCAAGCCGAGCCAGAGGAAGCTCGGGTCGGGCTGGACGAAGAACATGCACGCGGTGATCGCGACGACGATGTAGGTATTGACGGCGAGCCAGAATTTGCGGCGCCCTGAGCTGTCTGAGCGCTGACCGGTGACGGGGGCGAGGAGGGCGATGAGCACTCCGGCGCCGCCGAGGGCCCAGCCGAGTTGGGTGGATACCTGGGCTTCATCGCCGAAGGCATCGCTCGTCAGGTAGACGGTGAAGACGAAGGTTGTGACGACGGCGTTAAATGCGGCGGATCCCCAGTCCCACAGTCCCCAGGCCAGAACGCGTTTCGCGGAGGTCTTCGTCGGGGCCTCGGAGAGAGGGGCAGCCGCTGTGGGCGCAGCATCATTGCCGGCATTCGTCGTCATGAAGCTCAGGCTACTGGCAGAGTCGGGGTCACACGTGATCCCGGCACCCCCGTGTCCGGGGTTCGTCGGCGCGCCTGTCACGCCTGGGGCTGCCGCGCCAGGCTCCGGCCGCCCGAACTCTCACGAACGACAAGACGATGACCGATCTCAATACTCTGCGGCTCCATATGCCCGGACGCGATTGCATCGACGAGTGTGTCGACGGCTCGATCGGCGATCGCCTGTTTGTCTGGCGAGATCGAGGTGAGCGACGGCACCGAGTAGGTGGACTCCTGCACGTCATCGATCGAGACGATGGCGACATCGTCCGGCACGTGGAGGCCGGCGTCCGCGAGGGCGCGCATCGCACCGAACGCAATCACGTCGGCAAAGCACACGAGGGCATCGAAACGGATGCCGGATGCCAGCGCCTGGCTGACCGCATCGTGCCCGGCAGCGGTGCCGAAACGGTCGGTGTACAAGAGCATCTCCGGGCCAATCTCAAGGCCGGTGCTCGACAACGCCTCACGAAATCCCTGCAGCCGCAAGCGGGAACTGCGATAGGCATCCGATCGGTAAGCACCAACCGTCGCAATGCGCCGTCTGCCGGTTGCGATGAGATGCGCGGTGATCTCGCGGGCGGCCTCGACGTTGTCGATGGCGATGCTCGTGTATGACGAACTCGAGATCTGTTCACCAATCAGCACGGTGGGAACGCTCGGCGGTGCGGCGTAAAGCTCCGCCTTCGTCAGCGACATCGGGCTGAAGATCAGTCCGTCGACGAGGTGCGAGGAGAAGCTCTTCAGCGTGCGCAATTCGCGCTCTTTCGTGCCCTGAGTGTGCGTCGCGATCACCGTGTACCCGCGGCGCTGGGCCGAGAGTTCGATCAGCTCGGAGAGCTCGGCGAAGTATGGCTGGGAGAGCTCGGGCACGGCGAAGCCGAGCATTTTCGTATTGCCCTGCCTGAGTCGCCGAGCGGAGATATTGGGCTGGTAGTTCAGCTTGGTAATGGCGTCCTGAACCCGTTCCCGGGTCGCCGGCCGCACATGGACGTAGTCGTTGACGACGTTCGAAACGGTCCGCGGAGAGACGCCGGCCAATTTCGCGACGTCGTGAATGCTGGCTGCCATGTTCCCTCCCCGACCATCTTGGCCTACAAACCGGCGCGATGGTGAGCAATTTTCTGCAACGTGGCAAAACCAACTCCGGCGCTGTTTGACAAAGCGCTGCGAAGTATGGCAACAATAGCTCTCGTGCAGTTTTTGCAACGTGGCAAACCGGAAGGCAATAATCTGATGACGCGAACGCTCGACCAGGCGGCACCATTGACGGACATCCGTCCACCCCGCCAGCGACGTTCGAAGGCCGGACTGAAGTACGGCTTCGCCTTCATCGCCCCATTCGCGGTTCTGTACATCGTGTTCGTGCTTTACCCCGTCGTGCAGGCGGCGCAGATGAGTCTCTTCGACTGGGATCTCCTCGGTTCCATGCGTGAGTTCGTTGGCCTTGCGAACTACGAGCGGATGCTCTGGGGCGTCGACATGCAGTGGTCGATGACGAACCTGTTCTGGTGGCGCATCGGGGTTCTCGCGGTGCTCGCTGCGGTACTCGTCGGCCCGATCCGGAACCGTCGCATCAGCGTCTGGAGCGTCGTCGGAGTTCTCGGCCTGCTCGGCCTGTTCATCGCCCTCGGGTTTGCTCCCGGTGATGAGGGGTACTGGAACGACCCCACGTTCTGGATCGCACTGCAAAACACGCTGCTGTTCACCGCCATCTCCACCCCGATCATCGCGGTGCTCGGCCTTCTCATGGCCCTCTCCCTGCAGGGACAGCGGCGCGGAGCGCGCTGGTACCAGATGGCGTTCTTCCTGCCATACATCCTTCCGGTCTCGGTTGTCACGCTCATCTGGACGTACTTCCTCTCGCCGGGTCAGGGCCTGCTCCAGCAGATCCTCACTCCGCTCGGGATCGATCCGATTCCCTGGCTGAGCGACTCAAACACGGCGCTCACCGCTGTCATTGTCACCACCGTCTGGTGGACCGTCGGGTTCAACCTCGTCATGTTCGCGGCTGGCCTGCAGGACGTCGACCGGTCGCTTTACGAAGCGGCATCGCTCGACGGTGCTGGCCCATGGCGCAAGTTCGTCAGCGTCACGCTGCCCGGCATCCGTCACGTGGTTCTGCTCGTCATGGTGATGCAGGCCATCGCGTCATTCCAGGTCTTCGGCCAGGTCAACATCATGACCGGCGGCGGCCCGGGCACGTCGACCGAGGTGCTCATTCGACACATCTACCAGACCGGCTTCCGCGACTTCGAGCTCGGCTACGCGTCGGCGATGTCGCTCTTCCTCTTCGCCCTGATGCTGATCGTTTCAGTCGTCCAGATGCGCTTCCTCGGAAAGGACGACACCAAATGAGCGTCACGACATCCGCAGCGGCTACGCCACAGACACGTGCTGCTGTGCCGGCCACCGATGCCAACCCACGGGCGGTCGCCCGTGCCACCTGGTGGCACCTCGCCATGATCATCGCCGCGCTGGTCTGGCTGCTTCCGATGCTCTGGATGCTGTCACTTGCGCTCAGCGACAACGCGGCTCTGGCACAGGGTGCAACGGGTCTCATCCCGCGCGAATTCACCCTCGACAACATCTTCGGCGTCTTCTCTGTGGGGCTCACCAGCCGTTGGTTCCTCAACAGCGCGATCGTCGCCATCGTCACGACGCTGCTGACCGTGCTGCTCTGCGCGATGGCCGGCTATGCCTTTGCCCGCATCGAGTTCCCCGGCCGGACCCTGGTATACGCGACGGTGCTTGCGGGATTGATGATCCCCAAGGAGGCAATGTTCATCCCGCTGTTCACGATGGTCGCCGATGTCGAGATGCACAACACGTATGCCGCGCTCATCCTGCCGCGTATCGCCGCTCCACTCGGTGTCTTCCTGATGACGCAGTTCTTCTCAAAGATTCCGCTCGAGATGGAGGAAGCAGCCCGCGTCGACGGCGCCGGTCCCTGGCGGACGTTCTTCTCGATCATGCTGCCGCTTGCCCGGCCGTCGATGGTCGCGCTCGGAATCTTCACCTTCGTGCAGACCTGGAACGACTACCTGTGGCCTCTCGTCTCCGCGACGAAGAGCGAGATGTTCACCATCACAACTGGACTGGCCTCGCTGCAGGGCAACTTCGCCCAGGCGACCGAGCTCGGCAGCCTGATGGCACGCGGACTCGTCGGTTCGCTGCCGCTCCTGATCATCTTCCTGCTCTTCCAGCGCCACCTCATCCGCGGCATCTCAATGACCTCCGGCGGCAAGTAGGGCGAAAGCCCCGCGAGACCGCATTCCCCGCACCACGCATTTCCCCCGCAATACCCCCACCCAGATAAGGAACAGACATGAACGGAAAACGCATCACAGCGGTTCTCGCGACGGCTGCCGCAGCATCGATGCTGCTCGCCGGCTGTGGAACCGGAACCGGCACAGCCGCCGGCGCCGATGACATGACAGCGAAAATCGAAGCGGTCACGGCTGACCAGCTCGAGGGCACAACAATCACGATGTCGCGGATGTTCGGCGACTGTGAAGAGACCACCAAGGGTGTCACCGACACCGCCGTGGCCGCTTCGGAGTGCGAAGCAATCCAGATCCTGACCAACAAGTTCAACGCGGAGAACGAGCACGGCATCACTGTCGAGCGGCTCGGTGGCGCTGACTGGAACTCCTACTACGACGCGTTCAACGCGTCGATCGCTGGCGGAGAACCAGCCAACATCGCGAACCTGCACGACTACGCACTGAGCGACTACGCCCGTCGTGCGCAGCTTGTGTCCTTCGATCCGAAGGCACTCGACATCGACATGGATGACGCAACGGAGCAGGCACAGGATTCCGTCACGTACGACGGAGACACGTTCGCCGTTCCGTTCGACTCCCACGCGATCCTCGCCCACGTGAACACCGACATCCTCACCGCTGCCGGGTACATGGACGCTGATGGCCGCCCGGTCATGCCGACGAATGCCGACGAACTGATGGCAATGGGCAAGGCCGTTCAGGACTCGACCGGCAAGGCACTCATGTCGATCGGTTTCGCCAACGATGACATGGCGTGGCGGATGTTCTACTCGTTCGTACGCCAGCAGGGGTCTGACCTCATCGTTGACGGCAAGGCGAACGTCGACACCGACGAAGCGCGGGCGGCGATGGAACTGCTGCAGAAGCTCATCGATGCCGGTTACATCCACACCAAGGCCGACTACTCGGGCTCGATCGACGAATGGAAGAGCGGCGACTCCGCAATCCTCGTCAACGGAACCTGGGGAGTGAACGAGTACGCGTCGACCGCGACCTTCGGCTACACGGTCACCGACTTCCCGACGATTCTCGACGAGTCGGGCGTCTGGGCGTCATCCCACATGTGGGTCCTGCCGGTTCAGAAGGACAACGACCCGGTGAAGTACCGCGCGTCGCTCGAGTTCGCGAAGTTCCTCTACGACAACACGAGCGTGTGGGCTGTGGCCACCGGTCACATCGCACCGCGCGTCTCGGTCGTTGAGTCGGCCGAGTACCAGGATGCTCCTGAGCGCGCCAACTACACCGAAACGGCGCTTTCCAGCATCCGTTTCGTTCCGAAGGTCGAGAACTGGACGTCGATCAAGCAGCTCATCCACAAGCAGCTTGAAGAGGTCTGGTTCAACGGCAAGGACATCGACTCCGCGCTGACCGAGGCGCAGCAGCGCGTCGACCAGGAACTCAAGTAACAGATTCTGCACCACCGTCGTGGCCCGCTCCGTATTCTGGGGCGGGCCACGCTTCATCGACAGACACAAAAGGATGGGCACATGCTCGTGCAGCCCCGTAAGCGACTGAACCTCGATGGCTCCTGGGAGCTCGAACTCCTCGGGAGTGGCGCCGGTCGGCGAGAGATGGTTCAGGTGCCAGGTGCGTGGACCGCCCAGGTCGCCGGGCATGGCGACTCGCACGAGAGCGTGCGGTACCGCCGCGGCTTCGAATGGACCGAACGGACGGAGGGAGTTCACCTCGGGTTCAACGGCGTGAACCACTCGGCCGAGGTGCTCGTGAACGGCACATCGGTCGGCGTGCACGTCGGCGCGTGGGAGCCGTTCTCCTTCGACGTGAGCGATGCGCTGATCGTCGGAGACAACACCGTCGAGGTGGTTGTCGGTTACCCACCACGCACCGATACGAACGGTGAAGCCGGCTACCTTGAGCTTCCGCACGGCAAGCAGTCCTGGTACGGCACTTCGGCCGGTATCTGGCAATCCGTTTTCCTCGAGGCCCGGCCCGAGACACACATTGACACGATCGAGGTGCGCGCGGATGCCGCGACCGGCGCCGTCGAGGTCCGAGCAACGGTCTCGCGACCCGGAGTGCGGGCAGAAGCGACGGTGAGTCTCGGTGACGAGGTCGTCGCCCGTGTCGACGTGCCGTGGGACGGGCACTCCTATCGCGGAGTCGTCGTCGTACCCGACGTGCAACTGTGGGGGATCGACCAGCCGACGCTGTACACGGTCACCTTCACCGTCGAATCAGCCGAAGGAACGACCGACGTCATCTCCCGCAGCACAGGTTTCCGTACGATCGAAGCGCGCGATGGAGCGTTCTTCCTCAACGGACACGAACTCGAGATTCGTGCTGTTCTCGATCAGGACTACCACAGGCACTCAGCCCCGGTGCCCGCGAGCACCGAGGAGTGGGAAAACCTGCTCCGCCAGACCCGTGATCTCGGCTTCAACATGCTTCGGGTGCACATCAAGCGTCCCGACCCGCGCTACTACGAGATCGCCGACCGGATGGGCATGCTGGTCTGGACCGAGCTGCCCAGCTGGATGGTCTGGACCGAGAGCGGTGCAAACGACGGTCTCGCGCTGCTCGAGCGGTTCATCGCCGCAGACCAGCACCACCCCAGCATCGTGATGTGGACGATCATCAACGAGTCGTGGGGACTCGACATGTCGAGCGAACGCCAGCGGCGGTGGCTCGCCGATGCGTTCCACCGGATCAAGGCCGCTGCCCGCGGCTCGCTCGTCGTCGACAACTCGGCGTGCTTTCCCAACTTCCACGTCGTTTCGGACGTCGACGACTATCACATCTACCGCGGCATCCCCGAGTCACGTCGGGAATGGGACGAGAAGATCGCCGAGTTCGCCGCGCGCCCCGACTGGAGCTATTCGCCCCACGGCGACGCGCAACGGACCGGCACAGAGCCGCTCATGCTCTCTGAGTTCGGCAACTGGGCGCTCCCTGTCGTGCGCGACCAGTATGTCGACGGTGCGGAACCATGGTGGTTCGCGCTCGGTGCCGAGTGGGCCTATGGCGCTGCTGAGGGCACCCGGTTGATGGAGCGTTTCGCCGAACTGGGACTCGACCGGGTATTCGGAACGTGGGAGGCGCTCGTCGAGGAACTGCACCACGCACAGCTCGTCGCAAACCGGTACCAGACCACATCGATCCGCACGCAGCCGAGCATCGGCGGGTACGTCCTGACGCAACTGTCCGACGTGCAGTGGGAAGCAAACGGCCTCTTCGACATGAACCGAACTCCGAAGGCGGGCACCGCCGCGTTCGGCCTCGCCAATGCGGACCGCGCCATTGCCCTTCGTCCCGACGCGTACAGCGTGACCACCGGGAGCAGCATCGAGGCGAGCGTCACAACGGTTCCGGCCCGGACCGGCTCCTCTGCCGCGCCGGCGAGCGGTACCGTCCGCGTGCTGCTCGGCGGTGTGGAGGTCTCGAGTGGTGCCGACGACGCCGAGCGTTGGTCGACGTCGCGACTGACGGTGCCGATGCCGACGGAGCCGGGGCAGTACGAACTCGCCGCCGAGCTGATTCTGAACGGCACAGTGATTGCCCGTGACGCCGCCGACCTCGTGGTCGTCGCGCCCGTCCGCCCGGATCACGGCCCCGCCGTCTTTGCTGCCGACCCAGCCGTTGCCGAGTGGGCAGCGTCCATCGGGCTGACCTGCTCAGCGGAACTCAGCGCCGATGCCCTGCTCGTCACGACCGTATTCGACGCCGACGCGAGGGCACACGCCTGCGACGGTGGCCGCGTCCTCGTCCTCGTGGAAGAGCCGAGTGCCCTCGACGGCGCATTCGACCTGCTCACCGCCGGCCGGGTCGGCCCGCGATCGGGCGACGGCGACTGGGTGCCCCGCAGTGAGTGGCTGGATCGCTCGGGTCCATTCGCGGCGGTTCCCGGCAGCACGCTCCTTGGTATTGCCTTCGAGGACCTGCTCGGCGAGCACGTCCTCACGGGCAT
>JAZQRG010000192.1:0-1612 GCA_045629445.1 Mycetocola sp.
CGCCGAGGACTCACGGGTGGACGAGGATGCGCTCGGCTCCGTCTGACCCGTCGACGCCACTCACGACGGCCGCAGGTGCTCGATCGTGAAGCCGTGCTGCTCGACGAGCCGTCGCGCGACCAAGGAACGATGACAAGCTTCGGGATCGCCTTCGACGCAGAACAATGCGGCTGATCCCGTGCTCGGCAGGATCGACACGATGGCCTCGAGGTCGGCCTGATCGAGGATCTCGGCGGTGTAGCGGCTGACGTACCCGGTGGCGAGTTCGCGCCGGGTGCGTTTGCCGACACCCTGAACGGTGTCCTCGGCGTACTGAAGCTCACGCAACTCCGTTGTCGGTGCCAGTTCGAGGTGGTGCCGGTATGCAATGCCGCTCGCGGCGAGCGAGGTCTGCAAGCGCTGCGAGTTCGCCCAGGCGTAGTCGGGTCCGCGGACGCCGCGACGCTGACGCACGTCGAGCAACATGCTCACCTCTGCTCGTCGCAGTCGTTCCAGGAACGATGTCACGTCGAAGCCGTAGACGCCGATCGTGCTCAGACCGGGCACCAGCAGTCACCCCTCTCGGTTGCTGCCGGCGCCGTCGTGCCATGGACTCTCGTGCAGAGGACCGTTCGTTCGATTGTCACTTCGGCTCCGTTCGGATCCTGCGGGGCGCGTCCCCTGTCCCGCGACGCAGCCGGTGCGGCATCGCGTCATGGAGCCTTCCGCTGAATCACGACACCTTGTGTCAGGTATTCGGTAACGTCCGGGTTTGTGCGGGCCGACCGGCTGGTGTCTCTGGTGCTGTTGCTGCGTCAGCGCGGCCGGCTGACGGCCGATGTCCTTGCCGGTGAACTCGAGGTCTCGGTCCGCACCGTCCTTCGCGACATCGAGGCGCTCTCCACAGCGGGTGTCCCCGTGTACTCCGAACGGGGTCGGCACGGTGGGTTCTCGTTGCTCCCCGGGTTCAGGACCCAGCTCACCGGGCTGAACCACGACGAAGCGCTGTCTCTGCTCGCCGCCGGTTCCGGGCCGGGCGAGCAGGTCTTCGGACTCGGAACGGCTCGCGCGTCAGCCCTGAGGAAGGTCGTCGATGCACTCCCCGAAAGCCATCGGATCGCCGCGAACAATGCCGCCCAACGCTTGCTCGTCGACCCCGAGACCGACCTCCTCTCCCGCCGCTCGACCCGGGACGAGGTGCCGGACCCCATCCTGACCGCGGTCCGGAATGCGGTCCTCGGCGGACGCAAGTTGCGCATCCGCTACGCGCCCACGGGCCGGCCGCCGCAGTGGTACACCCTGGACCCGATCGGTCTGGTCACGGTGCGAGACAAGGGCTACCTGCTGGGCACCGACTTCGGCACCGACAGGACCCTGCGGATATCTCGTATCGTCGCGGCGCACGAACTGCCCGAACCAGCGGAGCGTCCCGATCGGATCGACCTGGCACGCATCTGGGCACAACGCTGCGCCCAGTTCCTCTCCGAAGACCACATCACCGTCGCTGTACGAGTCGACCCGGCGCGACGAGACAACCTGCTGGACATGGCAGAAGCCGTCCGCACCGAGGAACCCGAAACCGACGGCCGGTTGCGCGTGGAAGTCACGTTTCAAGACCTCCGGCACGCGGAGT
>JAZQRG010000193.1:0-3972 GCA_045629445.1 Mycetocola sp.
GCGGTTCTTTCCCGTCGTCTGCCCCACGTGATGAGGGCGAGGCCGAGGTGGAGGGCCGCGCGATCGAGAAGTCCGACAGGGCGAACGGGCCGCGGCGAGCTCGAGGCCTGATCGAGTTGGGGTGGGTGGTCTTGGCGAACGGGGGCCGTCACCAGTGTTGATTTCATGAGATTTTTCCTTGGGTACGGGCGAATCGGGCGCGCCAAAGACACGCTCGGGATCGCCGAAGAGAAATGTGCCGCCGAGTGCGGCTGGGTCGCGAATGCATCGCTCGCGGATTGCGGGTGAGGATGCTGCACTCACGGGGTGATTCGGCCGGAGGCGGCGCGCAGGGATCTGCGGATGCTTGCCTGGCCTGGCTTCGAAAGCGAACCACCGACTGGACCGGTGGACGAGCTACCGGCGGATCAGGCGGCGAGGACGCAGACGAAGCCTGCGTTGTGAATTGCGATTGCAATGTCGGTCACGTACACGCTTGGCTCCTTTCGTCTGGTCGCGTAGGCAACACCGTAATGGACGTCGGGGCACCACGCAAGAACTTTTTTCGTCTCTTCGAAGAGGCAACTCAGGACCCAACTCGGCGAATAACCGGTGATGCTACCGGCGAAAGGGCCCGGCAGAGCTTAGGGTGTGGATGTGTGGCGGCTAGACAAGAAACCAGAGACGCGCGATTCTGACATCGCGGACGTCGATACTTCGCTTGCGCGTTCGGTCACCAGTCCCACTGGTCTGAGCGTGGGAGACCCCAATTTCACCGTGGGAAACGTGGCTGATGAGACTCGGAAACGATGGCGCGAGCAACTCTCGTCCGTTGGCGGCCGATCGCCGCTGCTGCATTTCGTTGACGAGCCCCGCAACCGCATTGAACTGAGTTCGACCCACCCGGGCGGACTGCCGCAGTTCATCACCGGGCACTCGACGCTGCTCTCGAACCTCATCCGTGACGAGCTCGCACTGCGCGGCGCCAAGGCCGCTGCCGACCAGATCACCGTCAAGGGGATGGAGCTCCGCACCGTTCGCGGTATCGAGTCCGTCCACCTCGCCATTGGCCTCGCGCAGTGGCGCCACGGTGAAGAGGAGTTTTCTGCTCCCGTCCTGCTGCGGCCCGTCGCTATTCGCCGATACGGCCGGGACTTTGAACTGAAGCTCAAGGGAAGCCCGTTTCTCAACCCCGAACTCGCACGGGCCCTGCACGAGCAGTTCAGGATCACCCTCGACGCTGAGTCATTCGAAGCGCTCGCTGTGACGAACGGCGCGTTCAAGCCGCAACCGGTCATCGACAGGCTCCGCGGACTCACCCAGCACCTCGAGTGGTTCAGCGTCCAGCCGCGGCTCGTCGTGTCGAGCTTCGCCGATGTCGGCACCGCTCTCTCCCGCGATGCCGGTGACCTGGATCACCCCGTCCTCAACGCCCTCGCAGGCAACCCTGGCGCGCGCCGCCTCGTTGAGGGACTTTTCCGACCCGTTGATGCCGTCGGCCAGGACGACCGACCGCCGACAACAGACACCCTCCTCCTCGATGCGGACACCGAGCAGGAAAACGTCATCGCCCAGATCGCGGCTGGGCACTCGATCGTCGTCACGACCCTGCCTGGCACCGGCGGAACGCAAACCGTCGTCAACGCCATCGGCAGCCTCGTCTCACAGCACAAGCGTGTTCTCGTCGTGAGCGCCAGGCGTTCCAGCCTTGACGGCATCCGTCACCGGTTCTCAAAGGTCGGGCTCCCGGGCATCACGGTTTCTCCCGCCACCATTCGTCGCGACCTGATCCAGGCGATCTCCCGCAACGAGAAGGCCGTCGCTCCGAAGGTCGCCGACGTCGACGACGCGCTCGTTCGACTGCGGAAGGTGCTCCTGGACTACCGTGGCTCGCTCGGCCGGATCGACAGCGGTCTTGGTGTCAGTGTCATTGACGCGCTTCAGGCGCTCACTCGCCTTGGGAACCTGCAGGACCAGCCGACAACCACGGCGCGGCTTGACCTCTCGTCACTGGAGAAGCTTGCGGGCAATCGCGAGATCATCGCGCGCAAACTCGCGACCGCTGCTGCGCTCGGTGAATTCCAGTACGGTCCCGACGACTCACCGTGGTACGGCGCCCAGTTCGCGAGCACCAAGCAGGCCAAAGCAACGCACGCCCTCGCAAAGAAGCTGCACCGCACCGAGCTGCCTCGGCTGCTCGAGCGCGGATACGAACTCATCGGTCAGACCCGGATGCGCGCGTTCGAATCGATCGAAGAACTGGGCATTTACCTGCGCCTCCTTCTCGACATCCGTGAGACGCTCGACAAGTTCCAGCCGAGCGTTTTCGACCGGTCACTCGGTGAGCTCATCGCGGCGACGAGCGCTCGGCGGGATGCCCCGAGCATGTCGAGTGCCAACCGCAGGCGCCTCAAGAAGCTTGCACGCGAGTACGTGCGGCCCGGTGTCCACGTTTCAGACATCAACGCTGCGCTGCGGCGAATCCAGCAGCAGCGGACGCTCTGGCAGCGATACGTCGCAGCCGGTGTGAATCCCGAGGTGCCGCTCGGTATCGCCGACGTGCAGGTGGCGTACCAGCGTGTGGTCGAAGACATCGCGCAACTGGACGCGCCGCTCAGTCGCACCGCGAAGGACCAGTCGCTGCTCTCGATGCCGGTCAAGGAACTTGTCCGGCTGATGTCAGGTCTCGCCGCTGACTCCGCTGTCATGGAGAACCTCCAGGAGCGGACGACGCTCATCGCGGAACTCCGCGACAAGGGACTCGCGCCGCTCATCACAGATCTCTCGGTTCGTCACGTGCCTGAGGCCAAGGTCGCCAACGAGCTTGAACTCGCGTGGTGGCAGTCGGTACTCGAGCACATGCTCACGACCGAGCGCGCATTGCTCGGAGCAAACACGAGCGTGATCGACAGGCTCGAAGCTGACTTCCGGCTCGTCGACGAGGCGCACGCCTCATCGTCAGGTGCGCTGCTTGGCGCACTGCTCGCCGAGAACTGGAAGATCGGCCTCGTCGACTACCCCGACGAAGCGACGGCTCTCAAGAAACTCCTTCGCAGCGAAAGCACCACTCCGACGAAGCTCGAGGCCACGGCACCGCACCTGTCGCGGGTGTTGTCGCCCGTCTGGCTGACCTCGGCCTACGAAGTGCACCTCATCCCGGAGAGCGTCCGATTCGACACCGTGTTCCTCGTTGACGCCGGGGCGACGACGCTCGCGGAGAACGCCGGCGCGATCCGTCGTGCACGCCAGGTTGTCGCTGTTGGTGACCCCGTCACCCAGAGCCCGACCCCGTTCACCGTTGCGATCGGTGCCGCAGCGCCGTCGGCGGAAGCGGACGATGTTGACGCCCGTCACGCGGATTCGGCTCTCGCCCGGCTGTCCGGCCTGCTGCCGACACTCACTCTTACGCGCAGCTACCGCGCCGGTGGCGAGGATCTCGCCGAGCTCGTGAACCACAGGTTCTACGGTGGAGAGATCGAGTCTCTGCCCTGGGCGGGTTCGTTCCTCGGACACGGCAGCCTCACCCTCGACTACGTCCCAAACGGACACGGAATGCCTGACCCGGATACCGGGGGAGTGGAAAGCGTTGACGCCGAGGTCAACCGTGTGGTCAACCTCGTTCTCGAGCACGCGATCAATCGGCCGCGTGAGTCGCTCATGGTCGTCACCGCGAGTGAGAAGCACGCCACTCGAGTGCACCAGGCGGTTATTTCGGCCTTCGCCATGCGCAGCGACCTGTCCGACTTCATCCTCAAGGAGCGTCCAGAACCGTTCGCGGTCCTCACGCTCGAGCAGTCCGTCGCCGAGAGCCGCGACAGGGTCATCTTCTCGCTTGGCTACGGCGTCACCCCGCACGGCAGGGTGCTGTCGAACTTCGGAGCACTCGCGCGGCCGGGCGGCGACCGTTTGCTTGCCGTCGGGATGACTCGCGCGAGGCGATCCATGGTGATCGTGTCATGCATCCGCCCCGAAGACATTGACACCGACCGGATG
>JAZQRG010000194.1:0-6018 GCA_045629445.1 Mycetocola sp.
CTGCAATCGCTCAGCAACAAGCGCAACGAAGCGTTCGACGTGATGACCAACTTCGTCAAGAAGATGCAGGACTCGCGGTCGAGCATCATCGGCAACATGCGGTCGGAGCCCGTCGCCATCGGCACCGCGCAGTGGGACAACGGCACTGTGTCCGGCAGCTTCGATGTCTCCCGGGTGCCGTACGGCTCACACCACCTCATCCTCAACTTCGCAGACGCCGGCTTCACCGTCATCGCCGACGTCGATGTCCAACCCAGGACTCTGGCGCGCTCGGGCGTGGAGGTCGGCCCGACACTCCCGATCGGCATCGGCATGCTGCTGCTCGGCGTCGTCGCGGTCATCGGTGCTCCGTTGCTCCGGCGACGGGAGCAGAGGGTGGGCTCGACAGTCTGACGAGCGAGGGACTTCCCGACGGCATGGCGCTACGACTTCCTGGCGACCGCCAGAGCTGCTCGGTACGTCTCGGCGTCGACCGCAAACGTCTCCCGGGTTGAAACCGATTACGGGTGGTCGGGGTTTCGGTTCTGGTTTTCGATGCGGCGGTAATCGGGTGGTGGCGGTTTCAGCGTCGAAGCCAGATACTACGGAAGCCCGGGAGGAACGTCACGACCGCGGCGAGGAGCGCGCCCGCCACCAGTGTGAGCGATGCCGCATCCGGCAGCCACGGCGACTCCGAGGTCGAGCTGAGCGCGATGACCAGCCACGCGCCTGCCACACCGACCACCAGCAATACAACGAACGTGGTGAGCACCCGGGCGGCCCGTGACGAGACTTTGCCATGAGCAACGAAAGCCAACCCCACGATCGAGCACAGCATTACGAGGAAGAGTCCCATGAAGGCGACGCCAAAGGACACACCGACCGCATCGATATCTCCACTGGTGAGGCCTACGGAGGCAGCGGGTGCCACGCCCAGGAACGCCAGACCCAGCTGCGACAGGTTTATGACCTGGTCGTCTCGGGAGTATGACGTCGCGGTGACGAAGGGCAGGAAGAGCGACAGGATCAGCAGCGCCTCCGCCGCGATGACGGGCAGGAGGACGAGGATCTTCTCGACCGTCGCGATGCGCTCCTCAAGCGGCAGTTGCGGTCGGACGGTGACTGCGTTGCGTGTGTCGTCGTTCACGTTCTCCCCCTTTGATGGTGGTGGTCGTGCCCCCAAAGCCTAGAACGACGCCCTCCAGTATCCCCGTTGCGCCATAACCGATCAGTTTCGAGCGGTTCCGGAAACCTACAAGTTATGGGCACACGTTACAGCCGTTGTCGCACCTGGTAGAGATTCATGCGGCGGCGCCTCGAGCCGCGCCTAGCTGCAGACGTGACGGCTCGGATGCTCCAGGAGGTCACTGCACGTCATACGGCAACTCGATGCTGCGAGCGTCGCCACCGTCGAGGACGATGTCAGCGGTGACCCGCGCGGCGCCGGGCGTGTACTGGACATGGGGCCCAAAGGAACCGCTCCAACCACGCTTGGGTGCACACCTGGAGTCAGACGTCGCGAGAGTCGCGCCGTTGTTCGGACGTGTCCAGTGCACATGGCAGGCGTCGCGGCGCTCGACGACGCCTGCAGGGGTGACGACGAGAGTGAGAAACCCTGGATATGCGGAGGCTCGAACTATGCCTGGGGCCATGAAGTAGTCGGTCGTAGCCGTCTCGATGCTGGCTCCGGGCGATTGCTTTATCGTCCAGCGCAGGCTGCGCGGACTCCACAACGCCCGGCGCTACCGTTTCGTAGGCTCCTGTGCGGGCGTTGGGTCGCTTGCTGAGAATTCGGCCGTCTCCCCTTCGCCCCTTGATGTCGAAGAAGTCCACGCCCTCAGGCCGAGGCCACAGCGAGACCGTCGAGTAGCCGGGCTTGCCCAGCACTTGCGGGGGCCGGGTAACCGTGCGCTCGGCGCCCGATCGCAGTCGGCTGAGCGTGGTGCGCGAACCGCTGGAGAGCGTGTACGCGAGCGGAGGTATGCGGTCGGTCACGGTACCTCCTTCAAATCACTTTGGACGATCCGTATCGTCTCGACGTTGACCACTGCGAGATGGACCTGATCCGGTAACGCCGCACCTCATGGGCGACGAGGACGTCACACTGTCGCGAGCGGCATCGCGCGCTGGAGCGCCTCGCCAATCACTTCGGGCGACAGGTCCGTGAGCTCCTGATCGTGTTCGATGATCGGTTCAAACCCAGAGCGTGGCCCACCGTTGGACATCGGCGTCACGATGAGATGGTCGAGCGTGGCACCGCCTTCGTCGTAGAAGCCGTTAACTTCAGCTGCGCGAACACCCTTGGCATATGCGGCGTAGCTCCGTTTCCCGACCCACGCCAGGAACTCCCTGTCAGGGGGGTCGTTACGGAGATCGCGAGCGGGCAAGACGGTGTTGCGAGACAACTGCATGGCCTCTAGGACCGCTGATCCGACCGCAGCAACGTCATCGAGAGAGTCGAGGACCTTAGGAAGTCCGTTGGCGAGCCAGGGTCCGTCCACGCTCGCCGAGTAGGGACAGATGAAAACGCGACCATCTCGCTGCAGATCGATGTTCACGAGTCCCCTGGGTCGCGTCACCGCACTACCTCCACAATCAGTCTTACGCCGTGTTGTTCGGCATAGTCTGCCATCGACGCAAGGACCGCTTGCTGCTCGAGAGTGGCGCCGCGGGGGTTGCAACGAGGAGTTCCCTAGCGGTGATTTCGAACCGGCCCACGGTCGTTCCACCCCAGTCCTTCCAACGAGCGCCCACCGTGTGCTCATGACCGGCGACCCCCGGAAAGCCGACTACGCCGGTCGCCTCCGCGACATGCAGAACTGGATCGGCGGCAGCAACCGCTCCCCTACGCAAACGACCCTGAGAACGTACCGGAGCGTGGGATCGAGTACCGGTTGGACGGCCGCGCACCCAGGCTGTTCCAGCTGACACGCGCAGGACGCCTCTCGGTGGAACCGCTACAGGTGCTACTCCGATAATCCGGAAAGAGGGCCTACGCGCCGATAGTCCGGCTAACTCGGATTCTCGAGGGCGAGAAACCGACCCCTTGAAGCGAGATGGGGCTGAGTACTTGAGTGGGCGCGCATGTGCGGGGCCAGTGCGATGTGGCTGGGCATCGACGCCCGGAGCAGCCCTCTTGACCTACTCCGGATGACGGACTGGTTGAATCGGAGCAATGCTCGACGCTCTCAGCCGAACGTAAGTGGAGGAGCCTCCAGCAGCCAATCGTCGCCGTCGCGGAGTTCAATGAAGCTGAGCTGGCGTTCTCTGAGACTCGTGGCCGCTGCTCGCGCATCAGCGGTGCCGGAATGGGGAATCACTCGAGTGTCGGTGAGCCCCAGCGTCTTTGATGCCATCTCAGGCCAGTAGCCCGGCGGGAGCGTCTCTGCGTCGTCCATGAGGTCGATGCCGAGAAGATCGATGGATGCCAGACAGGCGCCAGCCGAGTATCCGGCATAGGTAAGGCGTTGGTTTGCGGCGAGAGCATCAGCAAGACCGGCCTGCGCGGCGGCTCGCGCGAGCACGAACGAGTTGCCGCCGACCACCCAGACGAGGTCTGCACGGCTCAGTGTGGGAGGCAGTGCTGCCGCGTCTACGCCCCAGTAGTCACGGAGGTCAAGTTCTTCGCTGCTATAACCAAGTTCAGCGAGGTCGTTCGTCTCGCGGTTCCAGCTCGATAAGCGCTGATCGAACTCGTCGAGTGCGTTCATTACGATCAGAGCGCTGCCGCCTCGTCTGTGGAGGACGGCAGCCTGGCGTCCCAGCCGGTAAGAACTCAGGTAGACGCGCATGTCAGCATCGCCATCCAGACGCTCTCCCGCTCGTTGGGCCAATATCAATTGCGCGCATCACGTGCGAAACGTTCGCATAGAACGCGAGCCGACTGCAATGCATGGTTGGTCTTCGCCGCAGCCATTTCACTCCCCCATACGTCGTACCGAGCTGGCGTTCACCCTACCGATGTGAAAATCACTTCCTCCGAAGCGATAGTTCTTACGCCGGCTGGAGTGGACGCGCTGTCCGACCGATCGTCATAGGACGACCACTGCTAGGACGACCGCGGCTACGACCGGCACGAGAATCTGAACCACGCGTCGCCGAGCTCCCCGGCTCAGCGCGACCGACGCGACGACTGTCGACGGCATCACCACCAGCGCGATCGGCCCAGCCCAGATGAGAGTCCAGCCGATGTCAGCCGAGGACAAGAGCGCCCCCAGCACGAAGATCCCGACAAGCACGGCAGTCGTCGACATCAACGCCAGAGCGAGAACGCCCCATGGTCCCCGCTGCGACCTCATAGCGGTGGGAACCGTGATGCCGCCGACTATTAACCCCATCACCAGCGCCCACAGAGCAAGTGGTGGAAGCACGGGGCTCACGTCACCGCGCAGAGTGTATTGAGAAGCCAGGATGAGCAAGTCCACGAGTGCCCCGGCAGCAGCGGCTAGTCCTGCTGAAGTCCAGACGGCAAGTCCCACCGAGTCAGCCTCCACCTTGCGAAGGTAGCTCATCCGGTCAACCTCGGCGGCGGCGGCGGGCGCCGCGACCACGACGGGCGCCCGATGTACGTGAAGGCCTCCCCACGGGCCACCGGGCTCGGAGCTCGTCGCAGAGGCGGGTTCAGGCCACCACATACTCCTGCCGGACTTGGCCCTTAGTCGCGAGCTCGATGTATCCGAAGTCGTGGTCGGAGTTGAGGATCACGGCATCGTTGGCGACGGCGTACGCCGCGATGAGACAGTCGAAGGCTGCCGCGGCTCTCATCAATCCGGCATCCCAGAGCGCCTGCTGGATGTCGAGGGCATCCCGCTCAGTCGGGTGCTCCCACGCGGGCAGCAGCTCGTCCATGTCTTCCCGCAGGTCTGCGTACTCCTCAGGGTTGCGAGCCGAGTGGCAGTACTCAAGAACCTGCGGTGGGCAGGTGATGATGAGGTGATTCGGCGAGAGAGCGCGGAGCCGGTCTGCGATCGCGTCGCTCCTGCCCGCCTTCTGCCAGATGCTGTTGTCCACCAGGTAGGTGGTCACCGCCCTGAGCTCTTGTGCCGCGGAGCGTTGGCGGCCCGTCCAACCTTCTTGCCACGAGTGGTGCTCTTGCCTTGAGCTGTGGCCATTTCGCGATCTGCGCCCTGTTCCCCTGAACTGCTTTTGCCGCGGGGAGCACCCTTGGCGGGCGTCGAACTCGCTGGCGCGATCGTCGGCGCGTCAATCTGGTCCGCCTCGAAGCGACGCCCGATGATGCGCTCTACGGCGCCGGTCTGGCGGCGCACCGCGATGAGCGTGCGCAGCGCCAGGTCAACGGTCTCCCGATTGGAGGTCGTGCCGGCGAGCTCCTTGGCCTGCTTCAGCTCGTCGGGGTCGATATCGATGGATGTGACAGCCATGACTTCTCCTCCGCAGGTCTTATATAGACCACTATATAGATCCGCGTAGCCCCGCACCACGCGTGGCAGCAGTTCATGAGCCGCCGATCAGGCGACGCGTGACGTCGGGTGTCTGCGCACGCGACAACGTAGCGGGCGCCGCCGACGTTGAGTGCGACCGGCTCATTCGGCGGCGTGGCGAGCCGGTCAGCGGCGTCCTGCACCCTCTGGAGCAGCGTCTCGTAGGTGCTGCTCTCGTGTGCGGACATGCTGTCGCCGCCGTGCTCTGTGAAGTACGCGGCGGCCGCGGCCGCGTGGGCTTGCCATCCCGTGTGCTCGGCGCGCTCCGTCATGCTCCGGGTCAGTCGGCCAGCACCGTCAAGACCGTCAGGACCAGATCGCCCGGGCGGCGTTCTCGGCCGCGCGGAGGGCGTCGCCGGCGGTCTGAGCACCGGTCTCGGCTTCCGACAGGATGCTCCGCATGCTGGCCATGGCCGACGACCACGCCGTCTGCGCGGTGTCGTAGGCATCGCGCGCAGTGCCGTCCCAACCTGCTCTGAGGGTCTCGACCTTGTCCTGCAGCTTCTCCAGCTCGTCGCCGATCGCAGTCGTCGCTGCACTGAGGCCCGAGATCAGGTCCTCGTGGCGTCCGCTGTCGAAGCTGATGGTCACGCCGGGT
>JAZQRG010000195.1:0-3075 GCA_045629445.1 Mycetocola sp.
ACCCGTGCAGTGTGAGTTCGAGTCTCACCGAGGGCACCACCACACCGGTCGACGAATGATGGTGCGGCACCACCTACGTGGTCCCGCACCATCGCCCGTTTCAGGAGTCCGGCCACTCCCCTAGGATCGCCGGGTGACCGGATACGACGATCTCGACATGTTCGGCGGCCTCGACGCCTCCGCCCTTCCGCTTCGCCAGCAGCGGATTTTGGCGACCATCCGGGATTGGGTGGCCTCCCACGGCTCTGCCCCGAGCACCCGGCAGATCGCCGATGCGGTCGGGCTGAAGTCGACGTCGACGGTGTCGAAGCATCTCCGGCTCCTCGAGGATGCGGGTTTCCTGCGCCGTGGCTCCGCGATGGCACGCCAACTCGATGTGCGGCCCTTCCTCGCCGGATCGTCGGCGGGCCGCTCGTCCGACAACAGGGTTTCGGTGCCCGTCGTCGGCGACATCGCGGCCGGCACACCGATCCTCGCCGAGGAGCATCCCGACGAAGTGCTCGATCTCCCCCGCGAACTCGTCGGCACCGGCACCGTGTTCGGCCTGCGCGTACGCGGGGAATCGATGATCGACGCCGCGATCTGCGACGGTGATGTCGTCGTCGTCCGTCGCCAGGACGAGGCCCACTCCGGAGAGATCGTGGCGGCGATGATCGACGGAGAGGCGACTGTGAAGGTTTTCCGGCGCCGCAGCGGTCACGTCTATCTCGAACCCCGCAACGCCGCATACTCGGTGATCGACGGCGACAACGCGGTCGTGCTGGGCAAGGTGGTGTCGGTGATGCGGCGGCTCTGAGCGCCGGGCCGCACTGCTGCACGGTGAGGTGCCGCGCGGCGGTCGGACTCACTTCGACTGTGCGCTCAGTCGGAACCTGCTGATCCGATCCGATTCGACCGGGCCTCGTCGACGGCGCGCTGCATATCGGCGAGGAACCTATCGACGGTCTCCAACTGCCCCGCGTTGTAGGTGCCGAGTACAGCCACCGAATTCGCGATGACGGGGCCGAAGAACGATTCGCCGAGTTGCACCGCCTCGGGGGTGACCCGAATCAGGACCTTTCTGCGGTCCCGGCGGTCCCGCTCGCGGCGAACATGTCCGGACTTTTCCATCCGATCGATCAGTGCGGTGACCGACGCGGACTCGAGGTGGAGTTGACCTCGCAACCACGTCGGGGTCGCCTCGCGGCTGTTGCGTTCGGCATCGAGCAGGCAGATCAACGCCCGCACGTCGGTGGCGTGCAGTCCGTGCACCCGAGCGAATTCCGCACCGAGCACATGCAACTCGACAACCAGCGCGCGAAGCCGATGCACGGTGCCGAACAGATCCCCGTCCGCCTGGTGTTCCACGTCCCTCACCGCTCTCCCACGGTCGACAGCGTCACCGACGATAATCTACTATCTTGACAAGCGAAGTATCTCGATGCATCGAGTTAATTCCCGAGGAGTTCGGATGCAACCGCTGTCGATCGCCGCATTCGCCGACACAGCCGACGGCGCCGCCTTCTTCCGTGCGTACGACCGGGTGCTCGCAAAATGGCCGCTCGGCGTCACCCGACTCGATCTCCCATCGAAATACGGGACCACGCGGGTGAACGTGTGCGGCCGCCCCGATTCCCCACCGGTGATCCTGCTGCCCGGTGCGGGAGCCACCTCCACCGTGTGGTTCGAGAACGTAGCCGCTCTCGCCCACCGATTCCGGGTCTACGCGGTCGATCTGCTCGGCGATCCCGGCCGCAGCGTCGCGCACGGCGCCAACCTACGGTCGACCGACGACCTGATGTCCTGGCTCGGCGCCGTTGCCGACGGCGTCGGCCTGACCGATTTCCGCCTCGCCGGGCACTCGTACGGTGCGATGATCGCGCTTGCATACGCACTGCGCGAGCCCCGCCGGGTGCGACGCCTTGTGCTGCTCGACCCGAATGCCTGTTTCGCCGGCATGCGCGTGAAGTACCTCGCTCACGCGGTACCACTTCTGTTGCGCCCCAACGAAAAGCGCCAACGCGACTTCATTCGCTGGGAGACCGGCGGACAGCACGTCGACGACGACTGGATCGACCTGCTCGCCTGCGGCGCCGAGCACTTCCCGAAGTCGAAGACCGTCGTTCCCAAGCGCCCGAAGCGAAGTGACCTCGACGGCCTCGCCATCGACACGACAGTGATCCTCGCTGCCCGCAGCAAGGTGCATTCGAGCAAGCGGGTCGCCTCGGACATCGCAGAATCCGGTCCACGACTGAACGCAGTAGTCCTCGAGGGGGCCACGCACCACACCATGCCGATGAGCCCCGCGGCGGAGTTGAATGCACTCGTGATCGATGCTTTCGCATTGCGGTAGTACCGATCCAGCTCCGATGAGATGAACGCCCGGTGCCCGCCGGTGCACCGACTCGCCGTGGGGTTCATCGACTGAGAATGCACGGACCGTTGCCCGCAGCTGCCCGGCGGTCGCCGGAACGCTGACCTGGGATGCGGAGGCTGCCGATCCGCTTCGATCGCCGAATCCCCGCCGGCCGACGGCCCTTGCTTCCACAGGTCGGAGGACCCTACGCAGTCGGCTCCTCCGCCCGCGGAAGACAGCGGAGCAGAACGACGCCGGACTGCGTGAAAGCGGCGAACTCATCACCCACAGCTGTACGGGCTGGATCACCCACGCGGTTCCTCTCGTCACACGTGTGCGTACGTGCGCACCTATAGGCGTATCGTCAGCGGTAGCAAAAATGGTTCAGGAGGTAGCCGGGTGCTCGCGACCCTGCGGAATCGCACGTTCCGCCGATTGTTCACCGCGCAAGTGGTCGCGCTCGTCGGCACCGGCCTGCTGACCGTCGCGCTCGGCCTGCTCGCATACGACCTGGCCGGCGCCCAGGCCGGCGCGGTATTGGGCACGGCGCTGGCGATCAAGATGGTCGCCTACGTAGTGATCGCACCGGTGATCTCGGCAGTGACCGATCATGTGCCGCGGCGGGCGCTGCTGGTGGGTGCGGATGTGGTGCGCGCGGTGATCGCACTGGCGTTGCCGTTCGTCGATCAGCCGTGGCAGATCTACGTGCTCATCTTCGTGTTGCAGTCGGCGTCGGCGAC
>JAZQRG010000196.1:0-2194 GCA_045629445.1 Mycetocola sp.
GTTTATTCCCTGCGCATCCGCTCCCTCCTGCCATGGCAGACGTAGCGTGAGGCAAATGCCTATTGCGTGAGGAGACATCATGAAAGCGCTTGTGTACGAGGGCCCGGGTCAGAAGTCCTGGAAGGACGTGCCAGACCCGAAAATCACCCATCCGACCGACGTAATCGTCAAGATCGACACGACCACAATCTGTGGCACCGACCTCCACATTCTCAAGGGTGATGTCCCCGCGGTGACCCCCGGTCGAATCCTGGGGCACGAGGGCGTTGGCACCATCACCGAGATCGGCGATGCTGTCACGACGTTGAAGGTGGGGGATCAGGTGATTCTGGCCTGCATCTCGGCGTGCGGAAAGTGCAGCTTCTGCAAGCAGGGGGTGTATTCACACTGTCTCGGCGAAGAAGGCGCCTCGGGCATCGGCTGGATCTTCGGTCACCTCATTGACGGTACCCAGGCGGAGTATGTGCGGGTTCCCTATGCCGAGAACTCGGTCTATCCACTGCCGCAGGGGGTCAATACTCAGATGGGAACGCTGCTGTCGGACATCCTTCCCACGGGGCACGAGATCGGCGTGCAGTACGGCGCGGTCAAGGCAGGCGATGTTGTCGCCGTTGTCGGCGCCGGCCCGGTCGGTCTCGCTTCTATCGCCACCGCAGCGCTCTATGGGCCGTCGCGCGTCATTGCCATCGATCTCGACTCCAACCGCGTGGAGCAGGCCAAGAAGTTTGGCGCGACGGACGGGGTCGTGTCGAGTGCTGCGGACTGGAAGGAGCAGGTGCTCGCTCTGTCGGAAGGCCTGGGAGTCGATGTCGCGATCGAGGCGGTGGGTGTTCCGCAGACATTTGAGATGTGCCTGGATATCGTGCGTCCGGCCGGTCACGTCGCCAACGTGGGAGTGCACGGCAAAGCGGTGGAGTTCGATCTTCAAAACCTGTGGATCTCGAACATCGTTATCAGCATGGGTCTCGTCAACACTGACACGCTGGGAACGCTGCTCAAGCTGGTCGCGCAGGGCAAGATTCCTGCCGAGCACTTCATCAGCCACACGTTTGCCCTCGGCGACATCATGGAGGCCTACGACGTGTTTGCACGAGCCGCAGAGTCCAAAGCGCTCAAGGTAATGCTCAACGCTTAGATGTAACGCTCACCGCTTAGACGCAGCGCGGGGACGGATCGGACTCCCGATACAGTGGGTTGGCCCTGAACCACCCACTGCAAAGGATTTCCGTGAGCACGTACTCCCGTCAGAATATTTCGTCCGGTTCCGCGTGGGAGCCCGTCGTGGGTTATTCGCGCGCCGTTCGCGCCGGTGACTTCGTGTTCGTCTCTGGCACCACCTCAAGTTCGCCCGATGGGGCCGTGGGCGGGGCGGATGCTGCGGCTCAGGCGCGCGAAATCTTCACCCGCATCGGCGCAGCCTTAGAGCAGGCGGGTGCCACGTTCGGCGACGTCGTTCGCACCCGGGTTTACCTCACGAGCATCGCCGACTTCGACACCGTCGGCGCCGTTCACGGAGAGATTTTCGGCGAAATCCGCCCCTCCCTCGTGGCGGTCGAGGTGGGTGCACTTGCCGCGCCCGATCTGCTGGTGGAGATCGAGCTCGACGCCATTATCGGCGCCGCGCCATCGGCCCCGTAACCCCATCCACGAATCTGCGGAGCACAACGGAATGGAACCGCCCCGTGAGCGGTTCTACTCTGGAAGAAGCACCGAGAGCAGGTAACGCCATCACAACGTCAGTCCCCACCGTGTCGAATCAGCGCGCAGCATCGCTGAGTGCCCAGGAACTCGCGCGCATTCGCGCCGACTTTGCCGTGCTTGATCAGCAGGTCAACGGGCATCCTCTGGTCTATCTCGACTCGGGTGCCACATCGCAGAAGCCCCGTCAGGTGCTCGATGTCGAGCGCGAATATTACGAGCGACACAACTCGGCCGTGCATCGAGGTGCGCACACCCTGGCCGCTCTGGCGACCGAGGCGTTCGAGGATGCTCGCGCCACCGTTGCGAGGTTCGTGGGTGCCCGCGAGAACGAGATCGTGTGGACCTCTAACGCCACCGAGGCGCTCAACCTCGTTGCCTACTCCTTCTCCAACGCGAGCCTCGGGCGGGGCGGAGAAGCCGCCGCTCGCTTCAGGCTCACCGAGGGCGACGAGATCGTGGTCACCGAGCAGGAGCATCACGCCAACCTCATCCC
>JAZQRG010000197.1:0-13869 GCA_045629445.1 Mycetocola sp.
CGGCGCCGCCCGAAGCATCCGTTAAGCTCGCGGCGACGGTAGCAAGGCGGTCGGCACGCCGCCCGGCGAGGTGCACTCGTGCTCCGCGCGTTGCGAATGCGCGGGCGGTGGCCGAGCCGATTGCTCCAGTGGCTCCGTGAATGATGACGACCTGGGGTTCCGGCATGAGTCTTCCCTTCTCTTCAGTCGAAGGATGAGGGGCTAGCGGTGTTCGCCGACCCCTATCCCTTCGCGCGTGAAAGCATCCTCGATGATGCTCCTGGCCTGATCGACGCACGATTCGAGTGCGTCAACGTCAGTGGTGAGCCCGGTAACGACGGCATTCAGCTCGGTTAGCCCAGCTTGCTGAAGAAGTCGTTTCTCGTTTGTGACCCATTGCCCGCGGCGTGCGGCGATGGCGTGGCCGGCACGGCATCCCGCTTCGCTGATGAGTCCGGCGCACTGGGCGACCCGGCCGTTTCGTGCGTGACTGTCCCTGGCGTACCGCAGGGTGAGATCGACGCCAGGTTGCCAGAACTCCGGAGCGCGCCGGCGGAGTGCATCCGGGAACGCGGGTCGGAGCAGGTCTCCACGCAGAGTACGGTTCAGCGCGAGTTCGGCGAGCAGAATATAGCTGGGGATGCCTGCCTGGTGGTAAAGGAGTGGCTCGACCTCAAAGTCACCACGGGAGGCTGCAGAGTGGATGACATCGATCTGATTCAGGTCTCGATAGTGAATGTCGAGAGGGCGTCCGTGAAGCGTGAAGGCGCCACCGCCGTTGAAGAGCGGTCCCCACCCGCCGAGTTCTGTTGTCTGTCCGGCCCACTGCAGGCCGCGAACCTGAGCCGGGTCAAACGTTCCCCGGTAGTAGATGGCGAAGTCCCAATCGCTTCCGGGGCGGTTCGTCCCCTGGGCGCGGGAGCCGCCAAGCGCTACCCCCACTGTGCCGGGGAGTCGGATGAGGGTATCGGCGACGTACTGCACGAACTCTTCGTCGGCAATCATGCGATGAGGGTAGCGCAGCCCGCCACGCGGCGGGGAGCCCGGCAGAAGGCGGCCTCGAACGTGGCAGCGGACCCGGGGTCAGGCGGTGGTCCGCCCGCCGCGCGTTGGCTGCCATGTCCGAGGCCGGCATCGCTCAGATCGCTTCCGTCAGCTGAGCTTCCTGCTCCTTCGATAGCGAGGTCTGGACGACAGTGCCGTTGTAGGGTGCGAGGGCCTCGGTGAACTTGTCCTGGGTTAGCTTCGTCGCGTAGAGGACGATCGCCGACTTACCAGCGCTGACGGTGTCCTGCACCCGAGAGCGGAACTCGTTGTTGATTCCCGCCTTGTCTAGTCCGGCGAACAGGGCGCCGAAAGCGCCACCGAGCACGAGACCGACGAGCGGCATGAAGAAGAGGATGCCGAGCAACGCGCCGAAGACGGCACCACCAGCCGCACCGATGCCGACCTTTCCGACCGGGCCTGGGTGGGTGACGTGGGTCTTTCCCTCGTCGTCGACTGTGACAAGGGCGAGACCGGCGAGCTCGACGATCAGGTCGTCCTGCAATTCCAGAACTTTGTTGTACGCCGCTTCCGCGTCGGTTTTGGTATCGAACGAGATGACGATGAGATCGGCCATTGTGTGCCGCCTTTCTGATTGAAACCGTGCGGAGTGCACTGCGTCCAGCCTCACGTCAGTGAGCGGGGGGCGCCTCATCCATCCCGGGTGAACCGGCATCCGAAATTTGTGAGAGCTCGTCGACGGCATCACGGTTGGCCGGGAACGTGCTGAGCCCGGTGACCCCGAGTTCGGCGAGCTTGTGAACCAGCTCGGCCCGAGCCCTGCTGAGGTGCACAGTGACGTCGTGCTGCCCGGCAACATCGAGCACTTCGCGCACCGCGTTTCCTCCCGTCACGTCGACGTCCGTTACATTTTCCAGGTCGAGGACCAGATGGCGGAGTCCCAGCGGCTTGCCGTCCGTGATGGCATTCCCAATCCGGTCGGCAAAGACTGCGGCATTGGCAAAGAACAGGGGGGCAGTGAACCGCACGACGAGAATGCCCGGCGCTGCGAAGCTCGCCTGGCTTATCGGTGACGGCGGCGGCCCGCTGTCCTCGGCGGGCGTGGTGAGAACTTCCACTCGGGGGTTGGCCGCGCGACGCGCGAGGTTGATCAGCGATAGGACGAAGGCGATGAGGATGCCCCAGATCGGGCCAAGGAGAAGCGCACCGAGAAAACAGACGGCGCCAACCAGGAACTCGAATGGCCGTTGTTTCCACAATCGAACGAAATCGGAGATCCCGAGTAGCGGCAGTACGGCGACAGCCACAATCGCGCCGATCGCGGGGGATGGGATGTGTTCAAGAAGTGCCGTACCGAACACCAGAAGCAGGAGCGTGCCGACCGCGGCGACAATCGTTGGCAATTGCGTCCGTGATCCGATCTGGTCCATGGCCGCGGTCCGGGATGTTGAGGATCCAACACTGAATCCGCCGCTGGCCCCAGCCGCGAGATTGGCCGCGCCAAACGCGAGAAGGTCGCGGTTCGGATTCGCAGCATAGCCACGTTTTTGTGCGTAGCGCCTGGCGACGAGAAGTCCTTCAGCCATGGCTACCAGCGTGAGCGCCGCGGCACTCGGGGTGAGCTGCAGCCAGGTGCTCCACTCGAGAATGGGCCAGGTCAACGTTGGTGGTCCTGAATCGACTGGTCCGAGGACAGCAACTCCGAGCTGTTCCAGGCCGGTGACAACCACGGCGACAGTACTCAGAACGAGCACAACGAGTGCCCACGGAACCTGCCGGGCAATTCGGCGCCCTCCGACCAAAAGAAGGACGGCGGGGGCCGCGATGGCGACTGACCAGATATTGAGAGCGCCTATGCCCCCGATCAGCTCGCTGAGTTTGACTCCGAACTCGGCACCGCTATCGATCGATACGCCAAGCATCTTCGCGGTCTGGCTCAGAAGGATGTCGAGCGCTAATCCACCAACAAACCCGATGAGGATCGGCTCGGAGAGGAAGTTTGCGAGGAAACCCAGTTTGAACAGGGCGCACAACCCGAAGAGCGCACCGCCGATGATCGCCTGTGCGAGGGCCAGCCGGAGGTAATCAGCGCTACCTGCGGTCGCAAGCCCGCCGAGCGACGATGCCACGAGCGCCGCGGCGGCGGCATCAGGGGAAGCGACCATCTGCCGGGTCGAAGCGAGGACAGCGAAAGCGATGCTGGGAAGAATGAGTGCGTAGAGCCCTGCAGTCGGTGGGAGTCCAGCGATTTGCGCGTAGCCAATATTCAGCGGAACGGCGATCGCCAGAAGAGTTACCCCCGCGAGACTCTCCCTGCCAGCGTTTCGCCAGGAAAGACCGGGGAGCACGCGCATGATGTCAATCCTCTCGGTCGTCGCGTCAGAACGAACCGATGCCTTTGCCGATGTTGACAACGCCGATCACCAGAAGCAGGACGGTCATGACCGCTGCGTTGTTGGCGATCAGCCACACGCGCAGCCGGTCGAGCGGAGCTTTCATCTGTTCACTCGCGACGAGAAAGGCGATCACTGGAACGGCGACCGTCGATATCGAGATTGCGACGAAAATCGCGCCGGGAACCAATTCCTCGGGAACCGTCAGTCCGTGGCTTCCGATCGAGATCCCCGCCGTCGCTGCCATCATGAGGTTCTTGGGATTCAGAGCGGCAAGGGCAGCACCGAGACCGAGGCTCGTGAGTGGTTTGATCGTGTCGATCGCCGTCATCCACTTCGGAAGTGGTGCTTCTGTCCCTGGCTCCGGTCGTTTCCGCCACTGGACGACGGCAAGGAGCAGCAACAGGATGCCAAGGACGATCTTTACTGTGCCAACGATCGGCGTCGGGCCGTCATCGTCGGTTGAGGGAATCAAAGCTCCCAGCAGGGTAAAGATCAGCACGGCGATAACCACCCCAAGCACCCAGCCCGCAAGGAACGCGACGCTCGTTCCCTTTGCCTGCGGGGAGAGCAGCATCAGGATCGCCGCGATGATCGGAATCGGGCTGATGGCAATACCGACGGCGAGGGGTATGACGTCACCGATCACTTCGTTCATGCCGCGCCCTCTTCTCCCGTTGGTCCTCTGTAGCCTCCGGTCAGAGTCAGCCAGGTTGCGCTCATCTGACCATTCACGTTGGTCGCGTGCATCACCCGTTCAGGGCGAAGTTAGGACGTTGGGGGGTATTCCTTCACGGCGGCACGGGCCTACGATCCCCTGCATCAGAGGTGGGTCACGGCGGACGTCGCGAGCCGAAGCGCTGCGATTCACGAGTGCGGAGAAGAATGTTTCATCAGTGCGGAGAAGAATGTTTCATCCAGATCCATTGAGCGCCGACATGAGACGTCTGGTATCCATCCCGCGTGTTCCGGATGCGGTTCTTCCGCGGCCGCGACTGTCGCTTGAGCGAGCACCACGGATCACGTCAGTGTGGGCGTCTGCTGGAGCCGGTAAAACGACCCTCCTGGTCCAGTGGGCGAAGGAGGTGCAGCGCGGGGGGCGGACAGTCGCCTGGCTTAGCCTGCCGGCGGATGGCACGCAGGTGCTGCCGCTTCGTAAACTGGTCGAAGCGTCGCTTTCGAGGGCAGGAATCGTCGATTTCGTCGACCTCGCCGATGTTACGCCACCGATTACCGTGTTCTTCGATGACCTGCATCGGGTCCGCGAGCGCGAGGATGCGGCGTGGCTCGCTGACCTGTGCCGCTCGACCCCAGAGAACGTGCACCTGGTTCTCGCCGGCCGGTACCCGCCACCGTCCCTCTCCGGACTACCGCTCGCGCAGGATGGCCCGGAACTCCGCTCAGGTGACCTGGCATTTTCTGATGACGAGACGTCGTTGTTGCTCGAGTCACAGGGAATTCACCTGGAGGACGCGGGCTTGCACGCGGTTCAACAGCGCACAGAGGGTTGGGCCGCCGCCATCGTGCTCCTTACGGGCTGGTTGGATCGCTCGGAACAGCGAACTACGCTGCCGACCGACTTCGGTGGGGACCACCGAGCTGTCGCCGACTATCTGGTCACAGAGGTTCTCAACCACGTCGCCCCTGAGGCCCGCGACTTTCTGCTGACAACTGCGGCCGTCGACTCGCTCACCGTCCCTCTCGCGGTGGCGCTGACCGGACGATCCGATTCTGGGGCGGTGCTGGCTGACCTGGAATCGACCACAGCGCTCATCAGCCGCTCCGACGATAGTGAAAGCGTCTACGTCTATCACACGGTGCTTCTGAGCTACCTCCGGGCCGAAGCACGTCGACGCGATTTCACCGCCTATACCTCCGTTGAACGCGCGGCAGCGAGCTGGTACCGCCGACATTCACGAGCAGACACTGCCCTCGAGCTTCTGCTGCGCGCTGATGCCGTTGAGGATATCCTCGATCTCCTGCACCACGAGGGCATGGGTCTCATCTTCTCGGGTAATTCGCCGGTGGTACGTCGAGCGCTCGACTACCTCGCTGCACTCGACATCACCAGTGTTGCCACCCATCTCCTCGACGTGATGGTCACGGCGCCGTACCTGCCCGACACTGTCCGCGCTGATTTCCATCTTGCGGCGGTCACGGCATCCGTTCCATCCGCGTCGGCTGACCTGCGCCTGATACACGCAGCGCTCGTCACAGTGCGCGCCGAGAGTGCTGCCGTGCCCCAAGCGCTGGACTCACTCGACGCGCTCGAACACGACCTTCGGACCACACACGAGCTGAGTGGTTCTCGAGTGCTCGATGCCCTCATCTTCTGTGCGCTCGCGCGGGCGATCGCGCTGAGCCGCGTGGGTCGAATCGTTGAGGCGCTCGACACCCTCCGCCCTGCCCTGGCCAGCGCGCACCGTTCACACCGACGTCGGTGGCTTGACCTCAACCTCATCGACGTCGCGGCGACCCTCGCGACGCAGGCCGGTGGCTGGGCCGAAGCAATGGAATTTCGGGACCTCGTCTTATCGGATGCCCAACCGAGCGCCCCGCCGGATCTGGCGTCGGCCCGGATCGTTCTCGCCCAGCAACTGGCGCGCTTCCACGCTGGATTCGACCCGCGATTGTCTGAGCTTGAGAGCATTCTGCACTCCGAGGATCACCACCTCGATGTTCCGCTGACCGTATACAGCGCGGCGCTGCGTCTGTTACTTCTTCTCGATTCGGGCGGTGACGAGCGAGCGTTGCTGGATGAGCTGCATCAGTTGCTTCACAGCCATGGTCGTCGGAACCCGCTGGTGCTCGCCATGTGCGCCGATCCGTACCTGACGCGGACGCTTCGACTTCACGATCGACATCGGTCACTCGAGGCGAGGGACTTCATCTGCGGTGTGCTCGGGGCAGAGAGCTTGGAAGGAGCGCTCGCGACCGCACACGTCGCCGGTGGTGGGGGGCGCTTCGACTCGGTGGAGTCGTCACTCGAACGTGCGCTTGACGACGGCCACCGCGCGTGGGATCACGCGACACCTGTCGCTGGCTGGCTCCTGCTCTCGGGGTGGGCGGAACAGTCGGGGCGCGACGCCATAGCGGATGCTCGTCTGGTTCGAGCGCTCGCTGCCGCGGAACCGATCCGAGCCAGACGCCCATTTCTCAGCGGGAGCGGGCAGGGCGTTGCGCTTCTCGAACCGCGGCTGGGTCGGCTGGGGCCGTATGAGGAGTTCGGACTCTCGGTCATCGATGCGGCGAACCGGCTGAACCGCGCCACCCCGTCGCCCGGTGCACCCACCCTCACCCAGAAGGAAAGGGACATTCTCCGCGAGTTGCCTCGCCACCAGACTATTTCGGAGATTGCGCAGAAGCAGGGACTCAGCCCGAACACGATTAAGACGCACCTGAGGTCGGTCTATCAGAAGCTCGCCGTCTCGGGCAGGGCAGCTGCAGTCGGAAAAGCGATGGAGCAGGGGCTGCTTTAGCCCTCACCTCGCCCGAATCAGGCGATGCAGGCTGTGCCCCGCAGGAGAGAGGATGGGGGACACGCCAACGGGAGCGAGCGAACGGACCTCACATGCAACCGACCCGATATGAAATACGGATCGCGTGCGCAGCCTCCGACACCATCCGGGCGGCGTTCCCGGAAATGGATGCTGTGCAGCTCACGCCGTCGAGCACAATGCTCTCCGGCCTCATTCGCGACCAGTCCGAGTTGCACGGCCTCGTCGCACGCCTGGGAGACCTCGGAATCGACATCACCGAGATTCGAACCGAGCCGTAAGGTGACTCCAGCCGCTAGCCTGAACGCACCATCAGCGACAAAGGCGGGCTCACGTGGACGATCAGCAGGCAGCATTCGTGGAGACGTTCCGGAAGTTCATGAACGAACTGATTCTCGTTCCCCGCCCGCAGATCGAAGACCGCACGCCACTCGGCGATGTGGTGCAGGACTTCCTGCAGACGGATGTCTCAATGCTTCCGATGGTCACCGAGGACATTGCCACGCACCGACTGATCGACGCTGATATCGCACTCGACACGCTCACCGGGGCATCCGATTTCCCCGTCCTCGGCGTGACCGGCGGCCAGCAGCGTGAGCATTCGTCCTTCGCGGAACTGTTGAGCAGCGCGTTCGTACGGTTTGCCCCAGGCCCGGTCGACTACGTGTCTGCGGCCACCGGTCCGGACAGTGAACGTCGTGTGGTGTCCTTCGGTGTCAGGTTCCTCGTCATCGACGGGCATCGGGTCGCAGTGCTGCAGCGTGGATCCCGACCTGAATTCGGTCGGGGGAGCGCCCGGCTCGAGATACTCGCCGCGCACGAGGACGGCTCCACTGCACTCCTCAGTGCGCTCCGACGGCTCATGGTGGAGCACAGCGTGCTGCGCGGCCAGGTCCTGTCGTTCAGCGGCAACGAGTACGGCCAGGGCGAGGCAGGGGTCGACTTCCTCTCCCGGCCGACAGTTCCCGCTGATGAGATCATCCTTCCCGCAGGGGTGCTCGATGACCTGGCCCGCCACGTGGTTGGTATCGGCACGTACCGGGATGCGCTCCGGGCTGCCGGCCGCCACCTCAAGCGTGGTGTTCTGCTCTACGGCCCTCCCGGCTCAGGCAAGACCCTCACGGTGCGGCACCTGCTCAGCGAAACCCCCGGCGTCACAGCGGTCGTGCTCGCCGGCAACAGCATCCAGTTCGTGACGCAGGCCGCCGAGCTCGCCCGCGCCATGCAACCGGCGATCGTTGTGCTCGAAGACGTTGACCTGATCGCTCACGACAGGAGCCTGTCGATGGGTCCGCAGCCACTGCTCTTTGCCATGCTCGATGCGCTCGACGGGCTTGACGGTGACGCCGACGTCGCTTTCGTCCTGACCACGAATCGTGTCGACGTGCTCGAGCGTGCCCTCGCCGACAGACCGGGCCGGGTCGACCTGGCGGTCGAGATTCCGCTGCCGGATGACGATACTCGGCTGCGATTGTTCACTCTCTACGCCCGTGACCTTTCCCTGTCTGAGCAGGCAATAGCGGATGCCTCCTCCCGGGCAGAGGGAGCGACCGGCGCTTTCGCGAAGGAACTCATGCGTCGCACTGTGTTGCTCGCGGCAGAGCAGAGCAAGCGCCCGACGGACGAGGACTTGAGTGCGGCACTGGACAGTCTGCTGTCCGGCAGAGACGAACTCACCAGGCGGCTGCTGGGAACCGCGTCTGGGCCGAGTCTCTAAGTCTCAGCTTTGTAAGTCGGCGAAAGCCCCGGCATGCAAAGTTCTGCATGTCGGGGCTTCAGTTGTGTGAGATCGGATGATGTCAGGTGGTGGCTCCCGCCTGTGGTGCGGGAGTGTCGCTGTCATCCTCCTCGTGGGCGCCACTCGAGGTCTTCTCGGCCTCGGTGCGCTGATCCCACTTCGGTTTCCGAAGAGCATAGAAGACGAGTGGAGGTGCACCGAGGAAGACGATGACCAGCCCGACGATCCATGGATACGACGCGGCAGGGAAGGCGCTGAATCCCGTGGGCGGGATGAACGCCAGGATGAACGCCAGGAGACACCCGACGAAGCCGACGCCTGCGATGAGGTTCATTGCAGGTACCCGGTAGGCGCGCTTCACATTCGGCCGTTTGCGCCGCAGCACGATCGCCGCAGCGAACATCAGCATGTACATGATCAGGTACAGTGCCGCTGCCATGTCAACGAGCGCGACGAATGCCGCACTCACGTTGGGCACGACAACGAAAATCGCCGCGAGGATCGTGACGATGGTCCCCTGGAGCATCAAGATGCCCGACTGGACGCCAGCCTTGTTCCGCTTCTGCAGCGCTGGAGGCAGGAGACCGGACTCGGCTGCGATGAGCAGGCCCTTCGATGGGCCGGCGATCCAGGTGATCACCGACGCAAGCGCTCCGGCAGCGATGAGCGCCGACACGATGGCCGTCGCCCAACTCACTCCCCAGTGATCGAAGTATTCCTGGAAGGCCAGCATGATGCCGTTGGTGAGGCCCAGTTCCTTTTCCGGTACCGCGATTGAGATTGCGAGGGTCGGAAGGATGAATACCAGCAGGATCAGGATGGATGCCAGCAGGATCGACTTGGGGTATCCCTTCCCGGGGTCCTTCATCTGGTTCACGTGCACCGCGTTGACCTCCATGCCGGCGTAGGCGAGGATGTTCGAAACGATCAGGACGATGGAAGCGATGCCGGTGAACGGCGGGATGATCGCCGATGCGTCGAGCGGGACCTCGCTTTTCTCGCCGGTTCCCAACCAGATGAAGCCGAAAACGATGAGCAGCGCAGCGGGCAGCAGGGTGCCGAGGATGCCTCCCCACGAACCCAGTTTGGCGAACAGATTTCCACCGCGCAGGGTGATCAGCGTTGAGCCCCAATACAGCACGAGGATCACGATCGCGGTGTACAACCCTGAACTGGACAAGTTTGGGTCGAGGAAGACGAATGCGAGAGCCGCGGCGATGAACGCGATCTGCGTGGGATACCACACCACGTTCTGGATCCACTGCAGCCAGACCGCGGTGAATCCCCACCGGTCACCGAAAGCCTCCCGGACCCAGACGAAGACGCCGCCCTTCCAGCCGGTCGCGAGCTCAGCTGCCACCAGCGCCGTTGGGATGAGGAAGAAGATCGCCGGGATGATGTAGAGCGTGACGCTGCCGAGCCCGTAAACGGCCATCGCGGGTAGCGAGCGCAGGCTCGCCACCACAACGAGGGTCAGCATGGCGAGCTGGCCGACACCGAGGAAGGTCGTCACGGCCTTCCGTGAAGTGAGCGGATGGTTGGATGCGGCGTGAGCCGCGGCATCCGGTGTTTGTTGAGGTGCGTTCGTTGACATGCTTGCCTCCTTAGTGGTGGAACCCGGGACGCTGGCCCTCAACGGGCATCGGCGACTCGAGTGCGTCGAGATAGGCGGTCTCGGTTTCAATGCCTTCGAGCAACTCTTCGGCGAGATCCATGCTGAGCCCGTTGCGCACCACGATGCGTTGCACGACGAGGTCGGTCAGGTCGTCCGGCATGGGGTAGGCGGGAACGAGCCAGCCCTTCATGCGAAGCCTGTCCTGGAGGTGGTAAAGATTCCAGTTCTTGGTGTGTCCCTCTTTCAGTCGCCACGCGAAGACCGGGATGTCACTGCCGTCATTCCAGAGCTCGAACGCGTCGAGCTTCGCGATACCCGCCGACAGGAATTTCGCGACGTTTTGTGATGCCTGCTGAACGGCGCGGTATCCCTCGAAACCGAGTCGGAGGAACATGTAGTACTGCAAAAGAACCTGTGCTCCCGGACGCGAGAAGTTGAGCGCGAAGGTCGGCATTTTTCCGCCAAGGTAGCTCACCTGGAAGATGAGGTCCTCTGGGAGCCACTTGGAATCGCGCCACACCACCCAGCCCAAACCTGGGAAGACCAGCCCGTATTTGTGACCTGACGTGCTGATCGAGTGCACTCGCTCAAGTCGGAAGTCCCAGACAAGGTCCGGCTGGAGGAACGGTGCAATCATGGCTCCGGAAGCTCCGTCGACGTGGATGGGGATGTCGAGTCCGGTTTTCGCCTGAATGTCGTCGAGCGCCTTGGCGATCTCGGCGACCGGCTCGTACATACCGGTGTAGGTGACACCCATGATGGCGACGACTCCGATGGTGTTCTCGTCGATGTATTTTTCAAGGTCATGCCCGTCGAGTGTCTTGTGCTCCTCGGTGATGGGCACAAATCGGGGTTCGACGTCGAAGTAGTTGCAGAACTTCTCCCAACAGACCTGTACCGCGGATGACATGACGAGATTCGGCTTCGCCGTGTCTTTACCCGCTGCGCGCCGTGCCTGCTGCCAGCGTCGCTTGAACGCGAGACCCCCGAGCATGCATGCCTCTGACGATCCGATGGTGGAGGTGCCAATACTCTGGGACGCGTCAGGCGCGTTCCACAGGTTGGCGATCATGTGCCAGCAGTTGTCCTCGATGGCCGCCGTCTGCGGGTACTCGTCCTTGTCGATCATGTTCTTATCGAAGGATGCTTCGTAGACCTGCTTGGCGTCGTCATCCATCCAGGTGCTGACGAATGTGGCGAGATTCAATCGGGAGTTTCCGTCGAGCATCGTTTCGTCGTCGACGATTTGTTTCGCTGTTCCCGGCAGAGATTCCTGCTGCGGGATAACGTGTCGGGCGGCGACCGTGGCTTCGCCCGGTCGGGCGAATTGTGGGATCAGATTGTCGTCAGCCTGGGATGCGTTCATTGGTCTGGTTCCGTTCCTTGTGTTGCAGCGCCTCAAGGGATCGCTGGCTTCGGTTGGTTGTTCATGAATCGGATAAGGAAGATCTTTTCCCGCGATCAGGGCCGGACACAGTGCCATTGGACCTACGCGATCTCTGGGCGCGAGGCGGGCAGGAGCTGACTCGTTGACAATCTCGGTGTCGAGCGCTGAGACTGGCCCTAGAGTCGGCGTCGAAAGGACGGTCATGGACAAGAACCCACTTCTTCCTGTCGGGTACGACATTTTCTGGGCCGCGGTCGTCGCCGTGCAGCTCGTGGTTCTCGTGCTCGCCCTGGTGTCCATCGCCCGGACACGATGGCTCGGCGCGACGGCGCAGGCAGTGTGGGTGCTCATCGTCCTTCTGATCCCGATCCTTGGTTCTCTGACCTGGTTTATCCTCGGCAGGCGCACGCCCGCGGTCGGTGGATCACCGTCGAACCCGTGAATTCTCACGCCGCACCAACCGATCTGGAGTACCTCACGGCCGCGGCCGATAGGGAGGTCGAAGCGGTACCTGCCAGGCGCACCCTGACGCAGCTGGCGGTCGCATCCGTGGTCGCCGTCGTCGTCGTCGTCGCGTTGCTTCTCGTCTCAATCTTCTGGATCCAGTCGGCGGCGGACGATGCGGCAATCGGAACCGAATGCAGCGGACCCAGTTGTGTTGAGGTCCCGCTGGCCCAACTGGCGATCGCCGACCGAGTGCCAGCGGGAACAACGGTGGTCGCCTCCAACCGATACACCCGGTTGTTCGACCAGTTCGTTTACTTCGAGGTTCGGATGCCGGCGGGCTCGCAGCTGCCGGAGCTTGCAGAGCCGTGGACCAACGAGGAAACAGACGGCGAGCTGAACTCAAACGCCGAGAGAATGGCCGGGCGTGGCTATACCGCCGTGCACTGGGCCGGTGATTTCGCGGCGGGCACCGATGACGACGGAACGATCATTCTCGTCGGCAGCTACCTTTCGAGCAGCGGGTAGACGGGCCGCAACAGCGGCGTTGGCCACGCCAGCTGCTTCAGTGCTCTTCGGTTACAAACGTGGCGAGCTCGTCCGCCATCGGGCCCGGTTCCCAGGAGTGCTCTGCCCCCGGCATCCGTTTCCACGTTGCTGACTCGACGGCGGCCACGATTCTTTCGGCGGCTGGCACCATGATGTCGTCGTAGCTTGAAGTTCCCACCATCACGAGTATCGGCATCCGGATATCTGGGAGCAGGTCTGACAGCGGGGCCGATTCTGCCCAGGCGAGGGAATCGGCATCCGGCTGCAGCGTTGGTGCCTGGTCGACCATCGCCGGGAAGGACTTCACTGCCTCGAGAATCTCCGGGGGCATGTCTTTCATGTAGAGGGTGAGTGCTCCCACCCGATCGTCGGCAGCAAGAAGTTCTCGCAGTTCTTCCGCCCACTCGCGCGCTCCGCTGTCCGGCGGGGCCAACGGCGCCTCCCAGAGCGCAAGCGCCGTGACCGGGAGCCCCTGCACTGCGGCGAGAAGCGCGATCGAACAACCGGAGGAGTGCCCGCACAGCACGGCGCTTCCGCCCACCTCGTCGAGAAGAGTCGCGATGGCGGCGAGCTCACGCTCGAGCGTGAATGGCCCTTCCGCCGTGCTTTCGCCACGCCCAGGCCGGTCGTAGACGATGGTGGTGCAGCCTTTCTCCGCGAGCAGCTCGGCCGTTTCGGTGGTGATCGGGTCGATTTCCCGCCACGGCCCTGCACCGGCAACAAAGATCAGAGCCGGGCCGTCGCCCCGACGATCGAACGCGATTCGGTCACCCTGGTCTGTCGCCACAAAACTGGACACTATCTCCCTCGATCCTGTCGGCTTTCCTCAGCGTGCCACCGGGGCGGGCGAGCGGCAAGCCTTAGTTTTCACGCCGGAGCCACGCGGCGGAGTCCGGGTACAGCGTGTCAGAAGTTGCGTCATCCGAGCGGAACAGAACTGAGCCTGGGGGCAATGGGACCGGGTCGTCACCCATGGCGATTAGGACGCTCAGTCCACCCTCACGGTCACACACGACAAGGCCGTTGGGCTCGTGACGCCACGACACCCGCTCATCGGGCCACACCTGGCCGGTGGCGAGGAGTTCCTGGCGCCGGTGCACCGCCTGTCTCAGCAGGTTCAGGGTAGAGGCGGGATCATTCTCCTGCCGCTCGACCGACCAGTCACCCCAATTGGTCGGCACCGGCAACCATGGAACGGCGTCGTCATGAACGGTGAAGCCGAACGTGTTGGCCCGTGACACGCGCCATGGCATCGGGATTCG
>JAZQRG010000198.1:0-2990 GCA_045629445.1 Mycetocola sp.
CGAGCGTGTCCGCCGCAAGCCGTTCAGCGTTGTGCTCTTCGACGAGATCGAGAAGGCTCACCCCGACATCTTCAACTCCCTCCTCCAGATCCTCGAAGAGGGCCGGATGACGGATGGCCAGGGCCGGGTTGTCGACTTCAAAAACACCGTCATCATCATGACCACGAACCTCGGTTCGAAGGGCATCGCTGGTGGACCCGTCGGCTTCCAGGTCGAGGGCGACACCGTCGCGACGTACCAGATCATGAAGGCCAAGGTCAACGAAGAGCTCAAGAAGCACTTCAAGCCCGAGTTCCTCAACCGCGTCGATGACACCATCGTCTTCCCGCAGCTGTCGAAGCCGGAGCTTCTCCAGATCGTCGACCTCTTCGCGAAGCGACTGAGCGAGCGACTGCTTGACCGCGACATGACGATCGACCTGACCCTCGCAGCGAAGGAACGTCTCATCGAGGTCGGCTTCGACCCCGCTCTCGGAGCACGTCCGCTGCGTCGCGCCATGCAGAACGAGGTTGAAGACCGCCTGAGCGAGCGCATCCTCAACGGCCAGCTCAACGCGGGCGACCACGTCCACGTCGACTTCGCCGATGGCGAGTTCGTCTTCGACACGAAGCCGCGCGGCGAGACCGTCGGGGCCGGAGTCAACTCGGGTCGTTCACTCGGCACCGGATCGGCGACGCCCGACCTCGCGATCGGTAACGCCTAAGCACCAATCACAAAGGCCCGGAGGAGAAATCCTCCGGGCCTTTGTCGTGTCCGGTCGCGGTTGGTTGCTCCGCTCAGTTCAGGTGGTCGAGGTAGCGCAGGAGCACGCCCTCGCGCGTTGCCCACGGTGAGACGTCGAGTTCACGGACGCCGAATGCGGCCATCGCCTCACTCAACACAATGCCGCCTGCCACGATCTGGAAGGTGCGGTCAGTGGTGATGCCGGGAAGCTCCGGCCGAGCCGCCGCTGGAATCCGGGCCAGGCGCGGCACCCAGTCATCGAGCTGACTGCGGCGCAGTGTCGTGCGGTCGTCGCCGATGCCATCGACGACGCTGCCGGCAAGGCGGGCGAGGGAGCGGATGGTCTTCGAGGAGCCGACGACATGGCTCGGCTTGCCCAGGCCCTTGAACGAGTTGCGTGCCTCCGCGATCACCCCGCGCGCATGTTTGGTCAAGGCTTCCTGTTGCGCCTCGGTCGGCGGGTCGTCGTGGAGGAAGCCGACGGTGGTTCGACCTGCGCCGAGCGGAAGCGAGAGCGCGACATCTGCCTCTTCGTTCTCACCGAGGGCGATCTCCAGCGAACCGCCGCCGATGTCGAAGAGCAGGATGTTGCCCGCCGACCAGCCATACCAGCGGCGAACCGCGAGGAAGGTGAGCTTTGCTTCGTCCTCACCGCTGAGTACCTGAAGGGTCAGTCCGGTCTCTCGCTCGATGAGCGCGATGACCTCGGGCCCGTTCGTCGCTTCGCGGATGGCGGAGGTCGCCATTGGGAGGAGGTCATCGAGCTTGCTCGCTGCGGCGATCCGTGCTGCCTCACCGATCGCCGTGACGAGAGCGCTGACGCCCTCCTCGGTGATCGAGCCGTCGGAATCGAGGTAGCGCATGAGCCGCAGCACTGATTTGTGCGACGCCTCAGCGACCGGTCGCGCGCCGGGATGGGCGTCGACGATGAGCAGGTGAACAGTGTTTGAACCGATGTCGAGAACGCCAAGTCGCATATCGAAACGATACAGGTCACTAAACTTTGACTTATGACCGAGCCAGAGGCATCCGAATATCTGGTTCGACGGGCCCGAACCTCAGACGTCCCCGCGATTCAGAAGCTCATCGAACCGCTCGTCGCCGAACGCATCCTGCTCGGTAAGGAACGCGTGGTGTTCTACGAAGCCGTGCAGGAATTCCGCGTCGCCACCCTTGCCGACGGCACACTCATCGGGTGCGGCGCGCTTCACGTCATGTGGGAAGATCTCGGCGAGATTCGTACCCTCGCCGTCGCGAAGGACTGGCTTGGCCGCGGCGTCGGCAGGGCGATACTCGCAACGCTTGAAGCGGATGCCCGCGAGCTCGGCCTGCGTCGCCTCTTTTGTCTCACGTTCGAGGTGCCGTTCTTCACGAGAAACGGATTCCGTGAAATCGGAGACGCCGTCGTGGATCCGGTCGTGTATTCGGAGATGGTTCGGTCGACCGATGAGGGCGTCGCCGAGTTCCTCGATCTCGCTCGGGTGAAACCGAACACGCTCGGCAACAGCAGGATGCTCAAACTGCTCTAGGGTCGGCTCACGTGGTGCTCGGGCGCTGCTCATATGTTGTACCTCTTGCGGGGGGTTCTCGCGAGCGGCTAGCTTTTACCCACTGTTTACTTTCCCGGTGATCACGCGTTAATACGGGCGCTCTAACGTGAGTTGGAGTTGGCCGTATTGTCATTTTCTGACGGCGCAACGACGCGCTTCGACAGACTGCGCTGACTCATCGTTTATGAACTTCAGGGAGATCAATGTTGCTGTCCAAGCGCGGTTGGCGTGTCACCGCGATCGCTTCTCTGTTCGGACTCGCCGCCGCTCCGCTTGCGGCGCTCCCGGCATCCGCCGCTCCCGATGGCTCAGGGGTCGTCATCAATGAGGCGTATCTCTCCGGGGGCAGTGCCGGTGCGGCCTTCTCCACGAAGTTCGTCGAACTGTACAACCCGACAGATGCCGCGATTGACCTCACCGGCTGGTCGGTGCAGTACCGGTCGGCCACGGGAACGGCCGCTCCGAGCGGAGTGGTTCCGCTTACCGGAAGCGTCGCTGCGGGCGGGTACTACCTCGTCGCCGGCGGCAGTAACGGCGCCAACGGTGCAGCGCTGCCGACGCCCGATGCCTCGAGTGGCAGTATCAACACGGCTGGAGGCGGGGGAACCCTCATTCTCGCGAACACGGCAACAGCGGTGACGCTGCCGTCCGGCAACGTTGCCGGCAATGCGAGCGTCGTCGATGTGCTCGGTTACGGCACCTCGAACACCTTCGAAT
>JAZQRG010000199.1:0-1968 GCA_045629445.1 Mycetocola sp.
TTCTCTGTATCTGACCGATTAGCCCTTGACCGCTCCAGCGGCGAGGCCGGACTGGAAGAACCGCTGCAGGCTGAAGAACAGCAGGATGAGCGGAACGACGCCGAGGAGCGCGCCGAGCATGACCGCACCCTTGTCTGGGGCGAAGTAGCTGATCATGCCGAACAGCCCGAGCGTGACGGGTTTGAGTTCCTGGGACGACACCATCAAGAGCGGCAGCAGGAAGTTGTTCCACGTTGCGACGAAGACGAACAGGAAGATCGTCACCATCGCCGGCCCGAGAAGTCGCAGCACGATCGTGAAGAAGATGCGGGCCTCGCCGGCACCGTCGATTCGAGCGGCCTCGAGCAGCTCGGTCGGCACCGACGACTCCGCGTAGACCATGGCGAGGAAGACTCCGAACGGCGAAACGGCGGAGGGGATGATGATGGCCCAGACCGTGTTGACGAGGCCAAGCGCCTGGAACTCCAGGTACAGCGGGACCGTCAGCAGTGCGACCGGCAGGAGCAGGCCAGCCATGATGACGCCAACGGCGATCTGCTTGCCCGGGAAGTCAAACTTGGCGATCGCGTAACCCGCCATGACAGCAAAGAGGGTTCCGATCAACCCGGCAGACAGCGAGTAGAAGACCGAGTTGCCAACCCACTGCCAGAACATGCCCTGGGTCCAGCTCATGAGGCTCTCGTAGTTCGTGACCAGGTTCCAGTCGGCGAACCAGAAGCCGAAGGTCGACGACAGGTCGCGGTTGTTCTTGGTCGCAGCGAACATGACCCAGACGACGGGTGCCACAAAATAGAGGGTCGCGACGATCAGGGCGCCGATGCCGGCTACCCGGGCGACCGGCCCAGGCAACACGGACTCCGGCGGGAGGTCGCCGACGGGGGTCCGGCGACGTTTCGGGGTGGTGACGAGAGCGCTCACGCGCTTGCTCCCTTCCGACGCTGAAGCAGCGCGTAGACGATGGCGAGTGCTCCGGCGATCGCGGCCATCAGCAGCGAGTACGCCGAGGCAGGACCGGTTCCCGACGGTGAGATCGCGCCCATCATCGAGTTGTATGTGAGCATCATCGGCGTGTATGCCTTGCCCATCCACGGGTTGGCGGCCTCCATGACGACGGGTTCGTTGAACAACTGCACGGTGCCGATGATGGAGAGGAGAACGGCGAGCAGCGCGGCCGTGCGCACCAGGGGAACCTTGATCTTCATCGCGATCTGCCATCCGCTTGCACCATCGAGGCGTGCTGCCTCGTAGAGCTCCCGCGGGACGGTCTGCAGGGCAGCCAGGAAGATGAGCATGTTGTACCCGGTGTAGGTCCAGGTGGTCATATTGGACATCGAGAGCAGCACAGTGCCGGGGCCCATGAGGTCGGTCCCCTCCGGCAGCAACTGCATGAATGGAGAAACCTCGGGGGTGTAGAGGTAGAGCCACATCATGGCGGCGATGACGCCGGGGATCGCGTATGGGAGGAAGAAGGCGAGGCGGAAGACGGTGGGTCGCCGCACGATAAAGGAGTCGAGAAGGAGTGCCAGACCGAGAGCAGCGATGATCATCACGGGGATCTGGAAGAGCGCGTAGAGCGTCACCCGACCCATTCCGAGCCAGAACACCTCGCTTCCCAGTGCGATAGCGAAGTTATCGAAGCCCACGAAGGTGTCGACGATCTCACCGCCGCCGTAGAGTCCGTCTCCGGCTGGCTTCTGCGAGAAGAGAGCCGAGCGGATCGATACGCCGATCGGAACAACGAAGACGACGAGGAACAACACCGCGAACGGCGCCATGAAGAGCCAGCCGGTCACCGCCTGTGAGCCGAAGCGGCGTTTGCGTGTCGCGCTCGCTGGACGTGCCGGGCGAGCGGCAGGCCGGTCAGGCGGTGAGCTGTCCGGCCGTGCGCGGGTGGTCATGGTCATTAACGGTTCTCTCCTTCAACCAGGAACGGACGTGGGGGGACCCCGGGAGGGGCGGCCGGGCGGG
>JAZQRG010000200.1:0-5251 GCA_045629445.1 Mycetocola sp.
CCGGCGCCGAGCTGATGTACGCCGTCAACCTCGGCACCGCGGACGCGATGGACGCGCTGGACGTGGTCGAGTACGCCAACATTACGCGGGGGACAACGCTCGCAGACGAACGCATCGCCAACGGCCGGACTGAGCCGTTCGGAATCGCGATGTGGTACCTCGGCAACGAGATGGACGGGCCGTGGCAGCTCGGTCACTCCCCGGCGGATGACTATGGCAAGAAGGCATCGCAGACGGCCAAAGCGCTGCGTCAGCTTGACCCGCGAGTGGAGCTCGTGGCATCCGGCTCCTCGCATCCCACGATGCCGACTTTTCCCGAGTGGGACCGCGTGGTGCTCGAGCACACCTACGACGATGTCGACTACATCTCCTGCCACGGCTACTACCAGGAGAAGAACGGCGACCTCGCCTCGTTCCTCGCCTCGCCGGTCAAGATGGACCGCTACCTCGACACCGTGATCGCGACCGCTGACCACGTCAAAGCGCTCAAGCGGAGCGACAAAACGCTGAACATCTCCTTCGACGAATGGAACGTCTGGTATCTCGGCGAGAACCTTCGGAGCTTCCCGCGCCAGAAAGACCGGTTTTATCGCACCGACGAGATCGAGGGAGACGACTGGCCTGAAGCGCCGCGACTGGCCGAAGACGTGTATTCGGTGGCCGACGCGGTGGTCGTCGGCGGTCTGCTCATCTCACTGTTGCGGCACGCTGACCGGGTCACCTCCGCCTCGATGTCGATGCTCGTCAACGTCATCGCCCCGATCACAACCGAACCCGGCGGCCCGGCGTGGCGGCAGACCACGTTCTTCCCGTTCGCCGTCACCTCGCGGCTGGCTGTCGGAGTCGCCCTCGACGTTCGGGTCGAGTGTGCCTCCTATCCGTCCGAGGAGCTGGGTGACGTGCCGCTGGTGGACGCGGCTGCAACCTGGGATGCCCAGAGCGGACGCGGTGCGGTATTCCTGGTGAACCGTTCGCTCATCGACGCGCTCACGGTGAGCGTCAACCTCCAGGCGCTGGGTGAGGCGTCACTTCTCGAGACCTGCATGATCACCGATACGGATGTCTACGCCGCGAACACGAGGGAGGATCAGGAACGCGTGGCGCTGGTGCCGAACACGTCCGCCCAGCTTGCCGACGGCATCCTCACTCTCACACTGCCGGCGGTGTCGTGGACGGCGGTGTCGCTGGGCTGAGCCCTTCGTTGTCTCGTCAGGCCGGCTTCACCGGGCCGGTGGACTCCCGCTCCACGATCGTGAAGTCCGGCTTCATCAGTCGCGGTGGTCGGCGCTCGCCGGTTTCGCGGATGCGCTCGACGAGCATCTCGACGGCCATCTCCGCGATCGTGTCCCTGCCGGGGTCGACGCTCGAGAGCGACGGAACCGAGAAGCGGGTCTCGTCGATGTTGTCGAATCCGATCACGGCGACCTCGTCTGGGACGCGGATGCCCGCTTCGCCGAGAGCCCGCAGTGCGCCAAGGCCGAGGGTGTCGTTCAGGGCGAAGATCGCGTCGAAGGGAATCCGCTCGGCAAGAAGGCGCCGCACGGCCGTTGCGCCAGCCTCACGACCCCACGGCCCGGTCGGGCACACGAGTTCCGGCGCCTCGGCGATGCCGGCGGCGTCGAGCGCCTGTCGGTACCCGTGAAGGCGCAGGGCAGCGGAGCTCGGATCTTCGGCGAGCCGTTCCGGAACGCCCTGTTCGGGGGCTCCGATCAGAGCGATTCGAGTACGCCCACGGGAGAGAAGATGCTCGACGGCTGCCTGGGCCGACGTCACGTTATGCATGGTCACGTGGTCGGTCGGTCCTCCGAAGATCCGTTCGCCCAGGAGGACCAGTGGCAGCGGCACGTTGAGGGCGTCCACATCGCGTTGCCCGAGGCGCACCGGACTCAGCAGCACTCCGTCGGTGCCCTGCAGTCGGGAACCCTTCACGACCTCGAGTTCGTGAGCGCGGTCGCCATTCGTCTGTCCGACCAGCACACTGAGATTTCGCTTTTCTGCGGCGCGGATGACCGAGTCAGCAAGCTCGGCAAAGTAGTTCTCCCTGAGCGCTGGAACGGCGAGTCCGATGACTCCTGTCCGGCCTGAGCGAAGGCCACGGGCGGAGAGATTGGGTCGATAACCTACCTCGACGATCGCGCTGCGCACGCGGTCGCGAACCTCCGTGCGAACGTGCGGGTGGTCGTTGATGACGTTCGAAACTGTTTTGGCCGAGACGCCAGCCACACGCGCCACGTCACGTATCGTCGACCTCATCGATGACTCCGTCCATTGGGCGCTCATGGTCAATATATACGACAGCGATTGCAGGCCAGCGTCACGCTCGTGCGCACCGCTGTGTCGTGTGGATGGCCGATCCGTTGCCGCCGTGATGTGTCCTTGACAAGCATGGTGGATGCGGGGAGCATGAGTCCCGGATGGAATTTACGACGTGGTAAATTGATCGCTTTTGTCGCACTCGTCGCCGTTCCAGCCCTCCATGAAGCCGGGCAGATCCCGGAGGTGGAGTCGGAAGTGACGCCTCGCCACGAGGCTGGGGTGAACGACAGGGGAGAAGATCGATGGAGATCACTGAACGGGAAGGTCGACCGCGCAGGGCGTCGCGGGGGCAGCGATGGGCAGGGCTGGCGGCGGGGGTTGCCGTCGCCGCGAGCGTGCTGGTTGTGAGTCAGCCCGCGGTCGCGGCAGACCCGTGGCTGACACAGCTCGATGACGGGTACGTGCGGTTCACCGTGCCGAATGCCGAGGTCGAAGCGGCAATTGGACCGGTGTCCCAGCTGGTCGTCGAGGGGAACTTTGGGGCATCCGCGAACTGGGCACAGTTCGGGTTGTCGAAGAGCGGCGATACCTGGGCGGGAACCCTCGGTCCGCTCGACCCCGGCCTGTATTACTACCAGGTGACCGGTGACGACTCGAAGCCGTTCAAGGACCCGACCAACCCGACCTCGGTCGCGTCTGAGCCCGAGTGGAGCACCTTCTTCGTCGCCGGCGAATCTGCCGCGCTGCTCGCAGATGCGCCGGAAGAAGCGGGGGCGATCGAAACCCTCACCTACCAGAGCGATGTCGCCGGAGAAGAGCGATCGGCGTTGGTCTGGACCCCACCTGGATACCGCGAACGAGGCAAGCCGTATCCGGTGCTCTACCTGCAGCACGGCGGCGGCCAGAGTTATCGGGACTGGGTCGAGGTTGGTCGAGCCGAGCAGATCCTCGACAACCTGTCGCTGTCGGGAGAACTCGCGGACATGGTGGTCGTGATGGGAAACGGCAACGTGCCAGACTTCCCGAGCGAGCTGGTCGATAACCTGATGCCAGCCGTCGACGAGGCCTACAACGTGTCGAAGGCCAAGAAGGACCGCGCGCTCGCTGGACTGTCAATGGGCGGTGGGCAGACCTTCGAGGTACTGACGCAGCATCCGGGACTATTCGCCTACGTCGGCACGTTCGGTGCTGGGCGCTTCGGCGACCTCGCTGACGTCTCCGCGAAGGACGTCAAGAAGATCAACAAGTCGACCGAGCTGTTCCGCCTTTACGTCGGAAACCCGACGGATGTTGCATACAACGACGTCTACAACGCACTGCAGCAGTTCGACGCGATCGGTCTTGACTACCAGTTCGACGGTGCCAACCCTGATGCCGGCCACAACTGGAACGCATGGCAGGAGAACCTCATCGATTTCGCACCACGGCTGTTCCAGGGCAAGAACACCGGCGACGCCGGATTCAGCGAGGGTCACACCGCGATCGATGAGCCGTTCGTGCTCCCGGCCGCTGGTACAACACCGACGCCGTGGGTCACCGAGGATGGGTTCGTCACGTTCGAGACCACAACCGAGTTCGCCGATGCCGAGTATGTGTCGGTGTGGGCGAACTGGGGTCCTGGGGGCAGCTGGCTCCGGGTCGAAATGAACAAGGTTGGTGACCGCTGGCGCGCGACGGTCGGGCCGCTCGACCCGTGGTCGTACTACTACAAGTTCATAGTGGACGGGGTCTCCGTCAAGGATGCCTCGAACCCGACGAAGGTCACGACCGAGCCGACCTGGAGCACATTCTTCGTTGCTGGAGAGGAGTCGAAACTGCTCGCCGACGTGCCCGAGGGACAGGGAGGAGAGCTCGATGTCCTCACCTACCAGAGCACAGTGGCGCAGCAGGAACGCAGTGCATACGTCTGGACGCCGCCCGGATACGATGCCGACCGCGCCGAGGCATACCCGCTCTTCGTCCTGAATCACGGTGGCGGCCAGAGCTGGACCGACTGGGTGGAAGTAGGGCGGGCACGGCAGATCCTCGACAACCTCACCCTCACCGGGGCGATGGAGGAAATGGTCGTCGTCATGCCGAACGGGAATGTGAACAACTACCCCGCAGAGCTGCTCGACAACGTGCTCCCGGCTGTCGAGGGCGCGTACCACGTCAGCGACGATCCACAGCAGCGGGCTATCGCCGGGCTCTCGCTCGGGGGTCAGCGCACGATGACCCTGTTGCTCTCCAACCCGGGTGAGTTCGCGTACGTCGGAGCGTTCGCCGGCTTCCTCTTCGGGGTTCCGGCCAACGTCGACGTTGCGAGGGTGAACGCCGAGACGGAACTCGTTCGGCTCTACACCGGTGACATCACCGACTTCACCTATCCCAACGTGTTGGCGATGATGGAGACGCTCGATGGGCTCGGGGTTGAGTATGAGTTCAACGGTGTGACGGTTGGCCCGCACGGCTGGGATGTCTGGCAGAAGAACCTGCTTGATTTCGCTCCGCGCCTGTTCGACGGCGAGTAATGCGAACCTGTGCCCCGGTGGTCGGTGACCGCCGGGGCACAGCGCTGCGTCGTGCGGCTACTGGGAGTGCTCGCTCTGTCGGTGCGAAACTTCCCGGTTCTGATCGAATCGAAGACCTCGGCGGCGTCGGGCGCAGCCGGGGTCTTCGATTTTTCAGTGTTGCCTATGCCGCGGTGCGGGTGCCGCGGAGTTCGGCGATCTCGCGCCCGGACTGGCGTGCGCGGGTCTCAGCTTCGGTTTTGATTTCCTGTGCCATGTCGGTGAAAGCGTCGAGGGCAGGGTTCACACCAACGAGGGTGAACTGGCGCTGGACCACTCGAAGGTCAAGGCCCCACACCTCTTCGAGAACGCGGCGAAGCCACGGAGTCGAGTGGTCCCAGCCTTCCTTCGGGCTTCCCTCGTTGTAGTTTCCGCCCAGCACGGTGACCAGGGTCGCCGGCTTGCCGACCAGTGCGGTGCTTCCAGGCCCGAGGCGCGGGTCGGTC
>JAZQRG010000201.1:0-1897 GCA_045629445.1 Mycetocola sp.
CGGCCGCATCGTCGTCGTGCAGCAGGCGCTTCGCCTCGGCGCGACGCCAGAGCAGCTGTTCGAGGCCACCAAGATCGATCCCTGGTTCCTCGACCAGATCGTCCTCATCAACGAGGTCGCCGACTACATCCGCGACGCACCTGTCCTCGACACCGAGGTGCTCGTCACGGCGAAGAACCACGGTTTCTCCGACGTACAGATCGGCCAGCTCCGCGGCTTCGGCGAAGACCAGGTCCGCGAGGTTCGCCACATCCTCGACGTGCGCCCGGTCTTCAAGACGGTCGACACCTGTGCTGGCGAGTTCCCCGCCCTCACGCCGTACCACTACTCGAGCTACGACACCGAGACGGAAGTTGCTCCGTCTCATCGCCGCAAGGTTGTCATCCTCGGTTCAGGGCCCAACCGCATCGGACAGGGCGTCGAGTTCGACTACTCGTGCGTACACTCGTCGTTCGCACTGAGCGACGCCGGTTTCGAAACCATCATGATCAACTGCAACCCCGAGACCGTGTCAACGGACTACGACACGAGCGATCGACTGTACTTCGAGCCGCTGACCCTTGAAGATGTGCTCGAGGTCATCCACGCTGAAAGCCAGTCAGGCGAACTCGTCGGTGTCGTCGTCCAGCTCGGCGGGCAGACCGCGCTGGGCCTCGCCAAGGGCCTCAAGGCCGCAGGCGTTCCGATCCTCGGCACAACACCGGAGGCCATCGACCTCGCGGAAGAGCGCGGCGCGTTCTCCCAAATCCTCGCAAACGCAGGACTGGTCGCCCCGAAGAACGGCACGGCAACCGAGATCACCGGAGCGATCACCATCGCCGAGGAAATCGGGTACCCGGTGCTCGTCCGCCCGAGCTTCGTCCTCGGCGGCCGTGGCATGGAGATCGTCTACGACACGGCATCCCTCGAGGACTACTTCCTCCGGATGGCGGACCAGGGCATCATCGGTCCCCAGCACCCGTTGCTCGTCGACCGGTTCCTCGACGACGCGATCGAGATCGACGTCGACGCCATTTACGACGGCACTGAGCTGTACATCGGCGGCGTCATGGAGCACATCGAAGAAGCCGGTATTCACTCGGGCGACTCGAGCTGCACCCTTCCGCCCATCTCCCTCGGCAAGGCCCAGATCGACCGGGTTCGCGACGCGACCCTCGCCATCGCGCAGGGCATCGGCGTCCAGGGCCTCCTCAACGTCCAGTTCGCCATCGGTGCAGGCATCCTGTACGTGCTCGAGGCCAACCCCCGGGCCTCCCGGACGGTACCGTTCGTGTCCAAGGCACTCGGCATCCCACTGGCCAAGGCAGCGTCGCTCGTCATGACCGGTTCGACCATCGCCGAACTCAAGGAGTCCGGCCTGCTTCCACCGGTTGACGGTTCGCGAATCCCGATCGACTCGCCGGTTTCGGTCAAGGAAGCCGTGCTGCCGTTCAAGCGGTTCCGTACGGCCGACGGCCGCATCGTCGACTCCATCCTCGGCCCTGAGATGCGGTCGACCGGTGAGGTCATGGGCATCGACAAGGACTTCCCGCGCGCGTTCGCCAAGAGCCAGACCGCGGCATACGGCGGCATCCCGCTCTCGGGCACGGTCTTCGTGTCGGTGTCCGACCGCGACAAGCGGTCCATCGTCCTGCCGATCCTCCGGTTCCAGGAGCTCGGATACGAAATCCTCGCGACCGAGGGCACCGCGGAGATCCTCAACCGCAACGGCATCTCAGCACGCACCGTCCGGAAGTACTCGGAGGGTGACGAATCCACCCTCGGTGAACCGTCAATCGTCGAACTGATCAACCGCCACGAGGTGGACATCGTCATCAACACCCCGTCCGGCCGAAGCGGTCGTGCCGACGGGTACGAGATCCGTGCCGCTGCCGTCGCCGAAGACAAGCCGCTCTTC
>JAZQRG010000202.1:0-16082 GCA_045629445.1 Mycetocola sp.
AGTTCGCCCTTGTTCCACTCGGTGAAGATATCGGCGATCTCTGCAGGGGACTTGCCTGTTCCACGGCGGATGAGGTCGTACGCCTCGGGGATGAGCTGCATGTCGGCGTACTCGATGCCGTTGTGGATCATCTTGACGAAGTGTCCAGCGCCGTCGGTACCGACGTGGGTGACGCATGGCTCGCCCTCGGCGACCGCTGCGATGGATTTCAGGATCGGGCCGAGGGTCTCCCAGGCTTCTGCCGAGCCACCCGGCATGATGCTCGGGCCCTTGAGTGCGCCCTCTTCGCCACCGGAGATGCCAGCGCCGACGAAGTTGATCCCGGTTTCGCGCACAGCTTTTTCGCGACGAATAGTGTCGGTGAAGAGCGCGTTGCCGCCGTCGACGATGATGTCACCCGGTTCGAAAACGCGGGTGAGCTGGTCGATAACGGCGTCGGTGCCAGCACCGGCCTTGACCATGATGATTGCCGTCCGTGGCTTGGCGAGCGATGCGGCGAAGTCCTCGATTGTCTCGGACGCGACGAACCCAGCCTCGGGAAACTCGCTCGTGACAGCACGCGTCTTCTCGGGGGACCGGTTGTAGATCGCGACGGTGTTGCCCTCACGGCTCGCGAGGTTGCGCGCGAGGTTGGACCCCATCACCGCCATCCCGATCACGCCGATGTTTGCCTGTGCGTTGGCCATGGAGGTCTCCTCTAGATGTGATGCGGTGGAAATAGCTGTGAACGAAAGTCGCCGGCGGGAGAATCTGGAGCGTCACAGTGGTGCCGGTCCAGTCAACGCTAGCAAACGGAGCGGATCCGCTCCGGGAGATGACGGCACGCCGGTTGCCGTCGGGGTTTTTCGAGGCGTGTGCCGAACGTGTGGTGCAAGACGTTGTCGCCGAGATGCCGGTGAGCCCCGATGTGCCGCGGGCCTGTCTTCGCTGACTCCATCAGACACGCGGAACGGGTGTTTTGTCAACCGGTTGCCAAATCAGGCAGGTCGCCCTAGAGTTGGCGATAGCCCGCGGCAAGGCCCGCTGGTTCCCAACGACGCGAACACGTAAGGCGGACGCTTGCAATGACCGAAACGCTGACCTGGACCCTCTCCGGTTTCGGGGACGAAATCGACCCGGACCCGCGAATCCAGATGGCCGTCCTTCAGGCCCTCGGCAGCAACCACATCGAGGTGCGAAGCGCATGGGGAGTCAACGTCGTCGACCTCGACGACGACCAGCTCGCCGACCTCACCGGGATCCTCGCCGCGGCAAATATGAGCGCATCGGCTGTCGCATCTCCGATCGGCAAGGTTGATGTCTCGCTCGACGCCGATCTTGAAGTGCAGCGGCTCCGCCGTGTTATCCGGGTTGCACACGCACTTGGCACGCCGAACATCCGGATCTTTTCTTTCTTCCGTGCGGACGGGCGCACGCCGGAAGATGTCCGCGACGACGTCCTTCTGCGGTTGCGCCTGCTCGCAGACGAGGCTGAACGCGAAGGGGTCATCCTCCTGCACGAGAACGAGAAGGATATCTACGGCGACACCCCGGAGCGCGTGCTCGACCTCGTCGAGTCGGTGTCCTCGAGCGCCCTTCGCCTCGCGTGGGACAGTGCCAACTTTGTTCAGGTTGGTGTCGACCGCCCGCACGATTCTGGCTATGCCATGCTGCGGCCGTACCTCGACTACCTCCAGATCAAGGACGCGGATGCCACGAGCGGTTCCGTTGTCCCGGCTGGGGAGGGTGATGGTCAGGTGCTCGAAACGCTGACCGCGCTTCGCGACGACGGATACACCGGTTTCGCCTCGCTTGAACCGCACCTGAGCCAGGCACACGCCCTCGGTGGTTTCTCGGGTCCAGGGGCGTTCGGCGAGGCTGCGCGTGCGTTCGACGGCCTGCTTCGCCGCATCGGTGTGTCGACGAAATGACGGCGCTCACGAGGTCCGCTGTCATTGGCTGCGGGGATATCTCCGCGCTGCACCTCGCAGCGATCGCCGAGATCGAGAGCGCTGCCCTTGTTGCTGTGTGTGACACCGATCCCACCCGGCTCGCCACGGCATCCGCTGCTCACGGCGTTCCGGGTTTTGATGATCACCTGCAATTGTTCGACGAGGTGCGCCCCGACGTCGTGCACATCTGCACACCGCACGACACCCACGCCACGATTGCCGTCGATGCACTCGAGCGAGGGATCGCCGTGGTGCTCGAGAAGCCGGTCGCCTCCACTCGCGCCGACGCCGCCCGCCTGATCGACGCCGCCGAGGTCAGCGGCGCGAAGATTGCCGTTTGCTTTCAGAACCGTTACAACGCTCCGGTTCAGGCCGCCAGGAACCTGCTGGCCTCCGGTGAAGCCGGGCAGGTGGTCGGTGCGTCAGCAACGGTGCTTTGGCACCGGGACGCAGCGTACTACCAGGACCGGCCGTGGCGTGGCCGGTGGGCAACGGGCGGGGGAGGCCTGCTCATGAACCAGGCGATCCACACTGTCGACCTGGTGCAGTGGCTCGTCGGCCCCGTCGCCACCGTAACCGGCAACGCGAGCACCCGCGTGCTCGGAGACGCCATCGAGGTGGAAGACACGGCGGAGATGGTGCTGACTCACGAGAACGGTGCCCGGACGGTGTTCTACGCGACCCTCGCGCACGTGACGAACGCGCCGGTTGCAATCGAGATCGTGGCACAGAACGCAACGCTCAGTCTTCGCGGCGACCTTACGGTGACGTGGGCCGACGGCAGGATCGAACGGGTGGCGGAACAGGCAGCAGCCGGGGAGCGCGCCTATTGGGGGGTGTCGCACGAACTGCTCATCCGCGACTTCTACTCGAGCCTTTCCGAGGGCGAGCCATTCTGGATCGACCCGGCTGAGGCGCACAAGTCATTCGACATCATTCAGGACGTTTACGACCGGTCCTACCCGGAACGAGCCGGGTGGACGCAAAAAACCACAGAACGGAAAACTCTTTCATGACGCAGAAAGTTCGACTCGGAATCATCGGCCTCGGCACCCAGGGATCGATGTACGCGAAATTCATCGCCGACGGCATGGTGCCGAACATGGTCGTAACGGCCATCGCTGACACCGACCCGGCCAAGGCGGATGTCGTTCGAGCTGCCTACCCGGACACCGCCTTCTACGACGATTACATCGCGCTGCTCGAGAGCGGCGATGTCGATGCCGTCGTCACCACGGTGCCGCACTTCCTGCATCCGCAGATGGGGATCGACGCACTATCGCGCGGCATCCACGCGCTCGTCGAGAAGCCAGCGGGTGTGTACACCAAACAGGTCAGCGAACTGCTTGCGTTCGCGGAGACGGTGCCTGAGCTGAGCTTCGGCATCATGTTCAACCAGCGCAACAACCCGCTCTACCGCCGGCTCAAGGAGATCGTCGATGCAGGGGAGATCGGCGAGATCCGCCGGAGTAACTGGATCATCACCACCTGGTGGCGCCCGCAGGGGTACTACGACCAGAGCGAGTGGCGCGCCACCTGGGGCGGAGAGGGTGGCGGAGTGCTCGTCAACCAGGCACCGCATCAGCTCGACCTCTGGCAGTGGATCTGCGGCGTGCCGGAGAAGGTCTTCTCCAAGGTGGCCTACGGCTTCCGTCGGAACATCGCCGTTGAGGACGAGGTCACCGCTGTCGTCGATTACGGCGACGGACGGACGGGGGTCTTCGTTACCGCAACGCACGATCTCATCGGGACGGACAGGTTCGAAATCCTCGGAGACGCGGGCAAGATCGTCGTCGAAAACAGCAAGACAGCGACCGTGACCCGTCTGGCGAAACCGGAGCGGGAACTTTCCGAGAGCATGAGCATGCAGGACGTCGGCAAGCTCTTCATGGGGCAGCTCGACCCGACCGAGTTCTACACGACGGAGACGATTGAGTTCGAGTCTGCGTGGGGCGACCAGCACGCCGGTGTGCTCGAGAACTTCGCGGCGAACATCCTCGACGGCACGCCGTTACTCGCGCCAGGGTCCGACGGCATTCGGGGTGTCCGCCTCGCGAACGCCATCCACCTCTCCAGTTGGACCGGCAAGGAAGTCCCGCTCGACTTCGACGAGAGCGAGTACCTCGCGGAACTCAACAAGCGCATCGCTGACGAGGGCAGGTTCCCCATCCGGTCGTAAGAAGTGAGCGAGCCCCGCGGCCGGAGCGCCGCGGGGTTCGCCCGCTGGGTGACGAGCCGTGCGCTAGCGTAGAACTTCCGAGAAGGCCCGCCGGGCAGCGTGCGTTGTGCAGGTCCAAAGGAGTAATCGTGCCGAGTGAGATCGCTGAGAACGACCCTGTCGCAGGGGCGCCCAAGGCGCGCTCGCGGGCGGGGCGGCCGGGCAAGAACGCGCCAACAATCTACGATGTCGCCGAACTCGCCGGGGTGAACCCGTCGACGGTCTCGCGCGCCCTCAGCCAGCCGGGCCGGATCAACATCAAGACCGAGCAGCGAATCCACGCCGCGGCGAAGGAACTCAACTATCGGCTGAACCCGATGGCGAGGGCGCTGCCAACCGGTCGGACGAGCACGCTCGGCCTTCTCCTGGCCGACATCACCAACCCGATGATCTTCGGCATCGTTCGCGGCGCCGAACACGCCGCGGCCGAGCAGGGTTACACCCTCGTCATTGCTGAATCCCAGGAGTCGGGGGAGCGTGAGGCGACCACGGCGGAGCGGATCCAGCCGTCCGTTGACGGACTCATCCTCGGAACCACCCGGCTCAGCGACCAGGAGATTCAACGGCTCGCCGGCCACAAACCCCTCGTCCTCATCAACCGGGAGGTCGACGGCGTCTCGAGTGTCCTGCCAGACGTCGACCCCGGCATCGACGGAGCGCTCGCGCACCTGGAGTCCCTCGGCCACCGCTCGATCGCCTACCTGTCCGGCCCCGCCAACTCGTGGATGAGTTCAACGCGGTGGGCGAGCCTGCTCGAGAAGGCGGTCGCTCGCGGGATGAACGTCGTCGAAATCGGGCCAGGCGTTCCGACGCTCGACGGCGGTCGTGCCGCCCTCACACGCATCCTCGCGTCCGGTGTCACCGCCGTCGTCGCATACAACGACCTCATGGCCATCGGCCTGCTCCGCGCCGCGAGCGAAGAGGGCATCTCCGTGCCCGAGCGATTCAGCATCGTCGGCTTCGACGACATCTTCGGCTCCGACTTCACGACACCGTCGCTGACCACGATTCGCACCCCCCTCGACCGTGCGGGAGCGCGGGCCGTGCGGCGGGCGCTCGCGCTCGTGAGTGGCGGAGCCGACGACGATGGAAGCGAGTCGGAGGAGACGATCGAGACCGAACTCGTCATCCGGCAGTCGACGGGTCCCGCCGCGTCCTGAGACTCCACCGCTTCGATGACGGATGCCGTCGCGCACGATCGCAGGACGGCATCCGTTTTCTGACGTGTCCGCCTAGAACAGGTGACCGTAGCCCAGGCTCACGAGGTTGTCGTGCGAAGTCTGCAGGCAGTCGAAGACGTCCCTGCCGTAGAGGTCGTCCTGCTCGACGAGGAGGTACTTCACGTCGCTCGCGAGGCTCTCCTCGATGATCGCCCGGAAGTCGAGGTTGCCCTCGCCCACCTCGGCGAACTGGACGACGCCCGTGAACGCGGCCATGAACGTCGGGTAGTCGCCCGCAGCAAGCGCTGCGAACGCCTCGTCGGGGATGTTCCCGATCCGGTAGTCCTTGAGGTGAACCATTGCAACACGGTCGCGGTACTTGCGGATCGTGCCGACGGGGTCGAGACCACCACGCTGTACCCAGTGAACGTCGATCTCGAGGCCCATGTCAGGTGCCCGGTCGGCGATGATGTCGAGCAGGTGCTTGCCGTCATACTTCGCGAACTCGATGTGGTGGTTGTGGTAGTACAGGCTGATGCCTTCGTCAGCCAACCGGCGCGCGACCGCATTTGTTTCGTCGCAGAACTCAAGCACCTTCTCAAGCGACGCCATGGCGTCGAATGGCAGCATGCCGATGCGCAGCATCGTCGTGTCGAGCTGGCGGCAGTCGGCCACGATCTTGTCGAAGTCTGTCGTCAGCGACTCACCGGGCATGCCTGGCGCGACGCGAAGCGACGCCGACAGTGACGCGATATCCATGCCGAGTTCGTCACGGGCCCGAGCCAGCTCGGCTACGTTCTCGGGCGTCATCGGAACCTGGGAAACCTCGACGGCGTGATAGCCGATATCGCTGATCGCACGAAGGGTTTCGAACGTGCCGTCCGAGACGAAGTTGTTCCTGAGCATCATTGCCTGGACGCCGATTGTGGCCACGGGACGGTCCTCCATTGGATTCGGGCTGCCGAAAGCGGAAGCCGATTGTCGCGGCGTTTCCTGTGGGAATGTGCCGCTGTCTTCCGATCAGTGTGGCAGAGGGTTATGCTGGTTGGCAACCGGTTGACAGAATTCAGGCGGGAGACCAGATTTAGTCCAATGAAGGTGTGTCAATGAAGCTGCAACTCGAGCCAGACCGGTTGTTCCCCGCTGATCCCGCAACACGTGCGATCGCACGGGCGCTGTATGAACGGGTGGAAACTCTCCCGATCCTCTCGCCGCATGGTCACGTCGACCCGGCCATCCTCGTCGAGAACACGCCGTTCCCCGACCCTGCCGACCTCTTCATTCGCTACGACCACTACGTCACGCGCCTGATGCACGCTGCCGGGATCGACCTCACCCGGCTGGGAATCCCTCACCGGGAGTCCGGTGCACCCGTTGCCCCGCCGCGCGAGGTCTGGCGAACGTTCAGCGAGAACTGGCATCTCTATGCCGGCACCGCGTCGGGCTACTGGCTGCAATCGACGTTCAGTCAGATTTTCGGGATCGACGTGCAGCCGAGTGCGGACAACGCGGATGCCGTCTATGACGCCATTCAGGAAGCTCTCGACACCGAGAGCTTCCGCCCCCGCGCGCTCTTCTCCCGGTTTAACATCGAGGTGCTCGCGACGACGGACGACCCGATGGACTCACTCGAGCCGCACCGGATGCTCGCCGACGACCCGAACTTTTCCGGCCGGGTGCTGCCCACATTCCGCCCGGACGCGTACCTCAACCCGGCGACCCCTGGCTGGACGGAGCGCATCGAGGCACTCGCCGCCTGGAACGGATCGACCGTAGGCAGCTTCTCCGGTTACCTCGACGCGCTCGCCGGCCGCAGGCAGCACTTCGTCGCCAACGGCGCGGTCTCGGCTGATCACGGTGTGCTCGAGCCCCTGACCGTCGACCTCGAGCCAGGCGAGGCGAGCGCCCTGTTTGCCAAGGGGCTCGACGGCACGATCACGCCCGCAGAATCCCGGGTGTTCGCCGGCCATATGCTGCTCCAGAGCGCACGGATGAGCTGCGACGACGGCCTCGTGATGACCGTGCACCCCGGCGTCTATCGCAACCACTCGAGCGAGACATTCGCCGCCTTTGGACCAGACACCGGTCACGACATCCCGGTTACAACGACCTACGTGGAGAACCTTCGCCCGCTGCTTGAGAAGTACGGCAACCGCGCCGACTTCCACCTCGTGCTGTTCAGCGTCGACGAGACCGTGTACTCGCGCGAAGTTGCGCCGCTCGCCGGGTTCTACCCGAGCGTCTACATCGGCGCACCATGGTGGTTCCTCGACGCTCCCGACTCGGTGCTCCGCTTCCGTTCGGCCGTCACCGAGACCGCCGGCTTCTACCGCAGCTCCGGATTCATTGACGACACGCGCGCTTTCCTGTCCATCCCCGCCCGCCACGACATGGCACGCCGACTCGACTCGGCCTTCCTCGCGCGCCTCGTCCGCGAGGGTCGGATCGATGAAGCGACAGCCGGTCGAATCATCGTCGACCTTGTCGACTCGCTGCCGCGAAAGGTCTTCAAGCTGTGACTCATCTTCCACGACTCACCCGCGCCGCCCTCTCCGCTGCGCGTGGACAAACGGATGCCGTCCCTTCGGTTCGCATCGTGCACATGGGCCTCGGCGCATTCGCGCGCGCCCACCAGGCCTGGTACACCGACGTCGCCGATCCAACAGGAGAGTGGGGCATTGCCGCGTTCACCGGCAGGAGCCGGACGGCCGCAGACGAACTCGCGCCACAGGACGGGCTCTTCACTCTCATCGAGCGCTCAGCGGACCGCGACACGGCCACGATCGTCTCGAGCATCGTTGAGGCGCATGATGGCCGAGACCTCGATCGGTTCGTCGAACTTCTCGCAGCCCCGACCACTGCCATCGTCACGCTGACAGTGACCGAGGCCGGGTACCGTCTTACCCCCGATGGCCAGCCAAACACCGAGGATCGTGCGGTTCAGGACGACATCGTGTGGCTGTCGAAGTGGCTCACGGCTGACGCTCTGCCCCCGGTGTCCGATGGCCCGGTCACGACGCTCGGCCGACTTCTGCTTGGCCTCGACGCTCGGCGACGAAGCGGCGCGGGACCGATCGCCGTCGTGCCGTGCGACAACATGCCGGACAACGGGCTCTTCGTGCGGAAGGGTCTTCTCGCACTCGCAGCACTCTCCAGCCCGGACGCCGCTGACTGGATCGCACAGCACGTCTCGTTTGTCTCAACCTCCGTCGACAGGATCACGCCTCGGGTCACTCCGGGTGACCTCGAGACGGCCGCAGCCATGACCGGGTTTCACGATGAGGCGCCGGTTGTCACCGAGCCGTTCCGGGACTGGGTGCTCTCCGGTGATTTCCCGGCGGGCCGGCCGAAGTGGGAGGCGGCCGGTGCGCGATTCGTCGAGGAGATTGAGCCGTTCGAGCGCCGCAAGCTGTGGCTTCTCAACGGTGCACACAGCCTCCTTGCGTACACGGGCAGGCTGCGCGGCCACGAGACCGTCGCCTCTGCGATCGCCGATTCCGAGTGCCGGGCCTTTGTGGAGGGCTACTGGGACGCGGCGAGCGCACACCTGAGCGATGGACTCGACCTCGACAACTACCGCGCCGCGCTGCTCGAGCGTTTCGAGAACGCGCGGATCGAGCACCGACTGAGCCAGATCGGCACCGATGGGGTCACCAAGCTCCGGGTGCGGGCCGCGCCGATCATCCTCGCCGAGCGCGCGGCCGGGCGAAGCGGGGAGGCACCCATCCGAGCGGTCGGTGCCTGGGCGGCGCTCGCGCTGTCTGGCGCAGATCTCCCTGACGCCTTGTCGGCGGACGTCGCCGCTGCGCTCACGTCGGACGACGATGTATTGATCGCCCTGGTGCGCCTCATCGACCCGCGACTCGCGGAGGATTCCGCGGTGATGGACGGCATCCGTTCTGTCGTTCGCGACGCGGTGCCGAGTCTCGCCTGACCGCGCACGCCGAAGCGATCCATCGCCAGTTGGCAACCGCTTGCCAAAACGATGGAATCGTGGTTGACTGAGAGTCACAGGGGGTCGCCCTCCGTCTCACAATCTCGCAAGGACGCGGTCAGCAACGGCGCAGGGGAGGGTTACATGTCGACATCGTTCGCCACGGCAACCCGACTGCGGCGTGGCAGCCGCTCCTTCAATTGGCGTGAATTCAACGCCGCACTTTTCGGCAACCTCACCACCATGGCGAGCACCATTTCCGGTGAGGTTGCCGATACTCAATCGCGGGCGCCGTTGGTGCGCCTCTGGAGCACGCGCAGTAAGCTGCCCGTCGGGTAAAGGAGCCCCATGACATCCACGACCATCACGCCAGTCCCTGCAACGGGGGCACCCGACCAGGGCGGCAAGCTGTCAAAGATCAGCATCGTCGGTTACGGCGCTGGAGACGCGGCGAACAACCTGGCGTTCACGACCGCGACGATGTTCCTGCTGATTTACTACACGGATGTCGCGGGCATATCGGCGGCAGCTGCAGGGACGCTCCTGCTCGTCGTCCGGGTGTTTGACGCCTTCGCCGACCTCTTCGCCGGGCGCATCGTTGACCGCACGTACAGCAAACGGTTTGGCAAGTTCCGTCCGTTCCTGATGTTCGGGTCGGTTCCGCTCCTGCTGCTCAGCGTTGCCACCTTCTCGATTCCGCAGATCGGCGAGACCGGTGTTCTCATCTACGCCTACCTCACCTACGCGGCACTCGGTCTCGCGTACAGCCTGGTCAATATCCCGTACGGCTCACTGGCCGGCGCGATGACGCAGGATCCGGGGGAGCGGGCGAAGCTCGCGAGCGCACGCACCGTCGGTGCCATGATCGTGGGGTCGGCGCTCGGCATCTTCGTTGCCCCGCTGATCACCCCGGAGAACGACCTCCAGTCGATCTTCACCTTTATGACCCTCGGCTTCGTCGTTGTCGGCACGGCGCTCTACTTCTTCACGGCCTTCACCGCGAAAGAGCGTGTGAAGCGGGATGTTCCCCAGGTCACAATGAAGCAGAGCTTCAACATTCTCCGCAACAACCGGCCGCTCGTTCTTCTGTGCATCAGTTCGTTCGTGTTCCTCACCGGAATGCTCGCGCTCAGCACCGTTCAGCTGTACTACCTGCGCGACGTGCTTCACGCCCTTCCGCTGTACGCACTGTTCTCGGTCATCCAGCTCGTTCTGGTCTTCGGACTCGCCGGGTTCATCCCGAAGATCGTCCGGGTTTTCGGGAAGCGCGCTGCATACATGGCGGGCGCCGGAGTGATGGCATTCGGCGGCATCATCGTCTTTATCGCGCCGCCCACCATGGTGTGGCTCGGTTTCAGTGGGCTTGTCATCTGCCAGCTCGGCATCGTCCTCGTGAACATGCTGGTCTGGGCTCTCGAGGCCGACACCGTTGAGTACGGCGAGTGGAAGACCGGCGTCCGCGCTGAGGGCATTGTCTACGCACTGTTTTCCTTCACCCGGAAAGCGGGCCAGGCCGTCGGTGGAGCGCTCGCCGCGTACGCCCTTGCCTGGGGCGGCTATGTCGCCGGAGCTGGTGCGCAGAGCGTCCAGGCCGAGTGGGGTATTCGCGCCGGTGCCGGGCTGGTTCCCGTTATCGCGAGCCTCATCGCCATCGTGATCATGGTCTTCTACCCGCTGACGGACGCGCGGCATAAAGAGATCGTCGCCGACATCGCCGAACGGCGCGAACGCACCGGGGGTGCCGCCCCGATCGACCCATCGCTCTCGACGGCCGCGTTCACCGTGAACCGCGGCCAGCACAGCACGCCACCGACCGACTGACCAACATCCGTGCGACAAGGACCGTGACCGCCGGTTCGTCGCCCTCCGAACAAGGGAATGCAATGAAGATCGAAAAAGCCGACGTCATCGTCACCAGTCCTGACCGCAACTTCGTGACGCTCAAGCTCACCACCGAAGACGGGGTCACCGGCCTCGGCGATGCGACGCTCAACGGTCGCGAACTCGCCGTCGTCTCGTACCTCACCGAGCACGTGGTCCCGTTGCTCATCGGCCGTGAGGCCCACAACATCGAAGACACCTGGCAGTTCCTCTACCGCAGCGCGTACTGGCGCCGTGGGCCTGTCACGATGGCCGCGATCGCCGCTGTCGACGTTGCGCTGTGGGACATTAAGGCGAAGGTTGCGGGGATGCCGCTCTACCAGCTGCTCGGCGGTGCATCGCGGACTGGCCTGATGGCATACGGTCACGCATCGGGCAAGACCCTGCCTGAGCTCTTCGACAGCGTGCGCGAGCACCAGGAGCAGGGCTACAAATCGATCCGTATTCAGACCGGGGTGCCAGGGCTGAAGTCGATCTATGGCATCGCATCGAACGCGACATTCGAAGCGAACAAGGGCGTGCGCTACGACCACGAGCCGGCCCAGCGCGGCGCGCTGCCGAACGAGGAGGACTGGGACACCCGCAGCTACCTGCGCCACGTCCCCACGGTCTTCGAAGCCGTGCGGAACGAGTTCGGCCCCGAGATCCCGCTGCTGCACGACGGCCACCACCGCATGACGCCGATCCAGGCGGCGAAGCTCGGCAAATCGCTCGAGCCGTACGACCTGTTCTGGCTGGAGGACTGCACGCCGGCCGAGAATCCCGAAGCGTTGCGCCTCGTGCGCCAGCACACCACCACTCCGCTCGCAATCGGCGAGATCTTCAACACCGTCTGGGACTACCAGCAGATCATCCGCGAGCAGCTCATCGACTACGTCCGCAGTGCTGTGACCCACACCGGGGGAATTTCACACCTCAAGAAGGTGCTCGACTACGCCGCGCAGTACCAGATCAAGTCGGGCATGCACGGGCCGACCGACATTTCGCCCGTCGGCATGGCTGCCGCGATGCACCTCGGCATGTCGATCCACAACTTCGGCATTCAGGAGTACATGAAGCACGGAGAGAAGACGAACCAGGTCTTCGAGCAGTCATTCACCTGGAATGACGGGATGCTGCACCCCGGCAACAAGCCGGGTATCGGCGTGGAACTCAACGTCGACGAAGCGGGAAAGTACCCATACGAAACCGCGTACCTGCCCTATAACCGTCTCGCCGACGGCACCATCCACGACTGGTAGACGGTAGATTCTGTCGAATGTCAGAGACCAGAGCGGCTGAGGCCCCGCAGATCATCGTGATGGGAGTGTCCGGATCGGGCAAGAGCACCATCGGCGCGCTCATCGCCGGCGCGATCGGGGTGCCGTTCGTCGACGGTGATGCACTTCACCCGCAGTCGAACATCGAGAAGATGGCGGGCGGGCAGCCCCTCGATGACAGCGATCGCTGGCCGTGGCTCGCTGTCGTCGGACAGACACTCGCTGAAGCGGGCCGGGCAGGCGATGGCATGGTCATCGCCTGCTCGGCGCTTCGCCGCGCCTACCGCGAGGCGATCCTCACGAGTGCACCGAAGGCCCGCTTCGTGCACCTCGACGGCAGTCGCGAGGTGCTCTCGGCCCGGATCGAGGGCAGAAGCGGGCATTTCATGCCGCCGAGCCTGCTTGACTCGCAGTTCGCGACGCTCGAGCCGCTCGGGCCGGATGAGCCCGGAATTGTCGTCGACATCGACCAGCCCGTCGCAGCCATCGTCTCGGACGCCGTCGCCCGAATCGCCGCCGGCGAAGGAGCAGAGCGCACCTGAGTTCCGACCTGAGGTGATGGATGCTGTAGACTTGGCGACTGAACTTCGGCGAGGGATGCTGCGCGGTAACGCGATTTCCGGCATCCGTTATCGACGCGGTGGGCAAGGCACACACTTTTCTTACCCAAGAACTGGCTTTTCCTCACGCTGACATGCGTTCGAGTTGAACCGAGGCCGGTCCGCCGGCCCCGCACCAGACCACACGGAGCTGCGCTCCGGTAAGCGAAGAGCTGACACAGCTCACCAAAGGAGAAACACCATGGCTGACGACAACAAAGTAGTCGCTGAAACCCGCACCAAGTTCGGCAAGGGTGCTGCCCGTAAGCTCCGTGCATCGGGCAAGATTCCCGCCGTCATGTTCGGCCGCGGCACCGAGCCGAAGCACCTCGCGCTTCCGGCGCACCAGATCAGCCTGATCATCCGCAAGTCGAACGCGCTCCTCGAGCTCGACATCGACGGTGTCGAGAGCCTGGCCCTCGTCAAGGATGTCCAGAAGGACCCCGTGCTCCGCATCATCGAGCACCTCGACCTCATCGTCGTCATCAAGGGCGAGAAGGTTGTCGTCGACATCCCCGTCCACGTTGAGGGCGAGTCGGCACCGGGCACCATCCACAACCTCGACGCAACCACGCTGTCGATCGAGGCAGAGGCAACCCACATCCCCGAGCGTCTCTTCGTTTCGATCGAGGGCCTCGAAGCAGGAACGCACATCCTCGCAAAGGACGTCGAACTGCCCAAGGGTTCATCGCTGCTCAGCGACCCCGATGTGCTCGTCGTTGCTGTCACCGAGCCCGAAGACACCGAGGGTGACGACGAAGAGGCTGAAGAGTCCACCGAGGCTGCAGCCGAGTAACTCTCCACTCGAATCTGGCCTGCCAGCCCGCGGCCGCGATACTCTCGCGCCGTGGGCCGGCAGGCTTTCGGCTTAAGGGGCACAGATGCTGTGGCGAAGGAAAAAGAAGGAGCCGGTTGTGGCTGAGAACACCTGGTTGGTTGTCGGACTCGGCAATCCCGGCGCCGGCTATGCCGGCAACCGGCACAACGTCGGGCAAATGGTCCTCGACGAACTGGCCAGACGGATCGGGGCCAACTTCACCAGGCACAAAACGCCGGCCGTTGTCGCTGAGGGTTTTCTCGCGCCGGGTGGTCCCAAGCTCATCCTCGCCAAGCCCAACAGCTTCATGAACCTCTCGGGTGGCCCCGTTGCTGCGCTGTTGCGGTGCTACTCCCTCGACGCGTCGAGGCTCATCATCGTGCACGATGAGCTCGACATTCCCTTCGACACTTTGAAGCTCAAGGTCGGGGGAGGTCACGGAGGGCACAATGGCCTCCGCGATATCGCGAAGGCGGCAGACACACCCGACTTCATCCGTGTGCGGGTTGGCATCGGGCGGCCTCCCGGCCGCCAGGACCCCGCGGACTATGTACTCAAAGATTTCGGGCCGACCGAACGTGCGGCACTGCCGAACCTTCTCTCCGACGCCGCAGACGCCGTTGAGCTCATCGCGACGGATGGTCTCGCGGCCGCCCAGCTGAAGGTTCACACCTCCGCCTGAGGGTGCACCAGCCCTAAGTCTGCTGTCAGTGAGCGCGCGTAGACTGATCCGGTGATCCTTTCGGGCTTAATCGCAGCACTTTCGCGCGCCTCCACCTTTGACAACGCACTCTCGTACGCCACTCGCGACGCCGATTTCTCCGTCACCGACGGACTCCGCGCGCCACTGATCGCCGGACTCCTTTCTGCCCGACAGCGGGCCGACCGGCCGGCGTCGCTCTTCGTGGTCACCCCCACCGGTCGAGACTCCGAGATGCTTCGTGCCGCTCTCGGGGATGTCGTTCCTGGGGCCACCATCGTCGATTTTCCGGCGTGGGAAACCCTGCCCCACGAACGGCTGAGCCCCAGCGCCGAGATCGTCGGCAAGCGGATCGCGGCACTGCGCGCCATGAAGCTGTGGACGGGCGAAAAGCCGCTCATCGTTGTCGCGTCGGTGCGAGCGGCGCTCCAGCCGCTCGCGGACAACCTCACAGACACCGATCCGGTCGAGCTCGTTGCCTCCTCGCGCGGCAACGACCTTGCCGAGCTTGCCGTCACCCTGGTCGACCTCGCTTACGTGCGGGTCGACATGGTTTCCCGTCGCGGCGAGTTCGCCGTACGCGGTGGCATCCTCGATGTGTTCCCCGCCACAGCCGAACACCCGTACCGGGTGGAGTTCTTCGGTGATGAGGTGGAGCAGATCCGCCAGTTTTCCGTGGCAGACCAGCGATCCATCCCCGAAGACATCGCGAGGATCGAGCTCCCGCCGAGCCGCGAGTTGCTGCTCTCGAGTTCCGTGCGCCAGCGCGCACGTGAGATGCAGGGAGAGTTCCCGAGCATGTCTGGCATGCTCGAAAAGATCGCGAACGGTATTCCGGTCGAAGGCATGGAATCGCTCGCGCCCGCACTGCTCGACCGGCTCGTCACCGTGAGCCATTACTTCCCCCGTGGCACTGCCGTCGCGGTCATGTCGCCTGAACGCGTCGCGACGCGGGCAATCAGCCTCGCCGAAACCAACCGCGAGTTTCTTGCGGCAGCGTGGAGCGCGGCCACTGCCGGAGCGCAGGCGCCCATCGACCTCGCGAGCGGTGAGTTCATCACCCTCAATGACCTGCGTGACGCCACGCGGTTCACGCGCCCAGGCCAGCCGGCATCCGATCACCCCTGGTGGACCTTCAGCACCTTCCAGCAGGGTCCAGGCGACGTTCTGCCCGAGGAACGCGAGATGGATGAGCTGCTCACCGTCCGGGTCGACGCCGAACCCGTTCCCAGCTTTTCCGGCAATGTCGACGGGGCAATCGCCCACGTCGCCGAGCGGCTGCGTGACGGCTGGAGCGTCGCCATCACCGCGCGGGGTATCGGTCTCGTCGAACGTGCCCGCGATGTGCTTGCCGAGCATGAGATCGCCGCCCGCATGGTTGACGAGTTCCCCGAAGCGCCCGAACCGGGAATCGCGTACCTCGTACAGGCGACCACCGAATCCGGTTTCGAAGTTCCCGAGATCAAGATCGCGCTGCTCGGCGAGAACGAGTTCTACGGTCGCACCATTGGCTACGACTCCCGACAGGTCAAGAAACTTGCGTCGAGGCGCAAGAACGTCGTTGACCCCTTGCAGCTCAAGGC
>JAZQRG010000203.1:0-1891 GCA_045629445.1 Mycetocola sp.
ATGGCTACGATCCGACTTAGAGCGAGTGCCTGCGCGAGTCCGAAGATGATGCCGTGCTTGTATCCCAGGTTTTCGAGCTTGAGGTTCTTACGGCCGATCCAGTCGGCGATTCCGAGGAGGATTCCGAAACCGATGAGCATCGAGGCAGTGAACCAGAGGGAGCGGAGAGTGGTTTCGATCTGGTCCTGGAACAGCAGTCCGAGAACGACGATGGGCACCGAGCCAATGATGATGAGCCAGCCCATGCGTGCGTCGGGGTCGTTGCGCGGGATCTTGCCGACAAGGGCGCGGCACCAGGCACCGATAATGCGGACGATGTCTTTCCAGAACAGGATGACAACGGCAAGTTCGGTACCGATCTGGGTGATCGCGGTGAAACGCGCGCCCGGGTCCCCACCGGTGCCGAGGAACTCGCCGACGATGCGCAGGTGAGCGCTCGACGAGACCGGCAGAAATTCGGTGAGGCCCTGTACCAGGCCAAGAATGATCGCGTTCAGAAACTCCACGGGAAATCCTTGCTGTTCGTCAGTAGGTGCGCAGCAGATCGGTCAAAACCCGCCTGCCAAAGACTAATGCGTCGAGCGGGACGCGTTCGTCAACGCCGTGGAACATGGCCGGGAAATCGAGGTCGGGTGGAAGCAGGAGCGGGGCAAAGCCGTACCCGGTGATTCCGAGCATTGACAGCGCTTTGTTGTCAGTGCCAGCCGGAAGGAGATACGGGAGCACTTCGGCACCGGGGTCGTGACGGGTGAGCGTGCCGATCACGGCGTCGATGAGCGGTCCGGAGAATTCGTTCTCGAGACCGACGTCCCTGTGCAGCACCTCGATTTCGATGTCGGGGCCGACCAGCTCCTGCACGGCGGTCAGAACCGCGTCTTCTTCCCCGGGCAGTGAGCGGATGTCGACGAGCGCCTCGGCGGTGTCCGGCACGACGTTGTGCTTGTAGCCAGCGGTCAGCACCGTCGGGTTAGTCGTTGTTCGAAGCGATGCCTGAATGAACCCGGATGCCGTTCCCGTCGCGAGTGCGAGTTCGTCAGGACCCATCGATTGCGGGTCGACGTTCAGAATCCTGGCGACCTCATCGAGGAGGGCCGTTGTCGTGTCGGTGAGCCTGATCGGCCACTCCTGCCGCCCAACGGCAGCGACGGCCTCCGCGAGGCGGGTGATCGCGTTCTCACGCACAACACGGGAGCCGTGTGCCGCGGGACCGCGTGCGATGAGTTTCACCCAGAGGAGTGCCTTTTCTCCGGTCTGAACGAGGTAGGCGCGTTTTCCGCCCAGGGTGATCGAGTATCCCCCCACTTCGCTGATGGCTTCGGTCGCGCCGGCGAAGAGCTCAGGACGGGTCTTCACGAGGTGATGGGAACCGAGCACTCCCCCGTTTTCCTCATCCGCGAAGAACGCCAGGATGAGGTCGCGTGCGGGACGCTCACCGCTGCGGAGGATGTCAGCGACCGCAGTGAGGATCATGGCATCCATGTTTTTCATGTCGACGGCTCCCCTGCCCCAGAGCATGCCGTCCTGGATGACGCCGCCGAACGGATCGACGCTCCAGTTACGGGCATCGGCGGGGACGACATCGAGGTGGCCGTGGACGACGTGTGCGCCCTTCGAGGAGTCGCGTCCGGCGACACGAGCGATAACGCTGGTGCGCCCGGGCTCTGAGTCGATGAGTTCCGGCTCCAGGCCGAGCTCGCGGAGGTACGCCGCGACGTATTCCGCCGCGACCGTTTCACCGTTGGATCGCCCACCGCCGTAGTTGGTGGTGTCCATGCGAATCAGGTCCCTGGCCACACGAACAGTCTCATCGAGGTTGTCATCGATGTTGTCGGGCATGTGGTCCTGTGGGAGGGCGTCGGAATCCATTCCTCAACGCTATCGGTGTCGACAG
>JAZQRG010000204.1:0-3141 GCA_045629445.1 Mycetocola sp.
TACAACGAGGACGTCGAGTTCTCCATGACCGGGCAGGTCTACCTGCTCTCCGACGGCAACGTCCAGGCGACAGTGAGTGGCGAGCCGATTCCCTAGGCTGCGCGCGCGTTGGGGGCCAGTGTGCCCTGCCACTCACGCACCGAGAACACTCACTCCGGACGAGATCACCCGGCACGACGAGTGTTCTCGTCCGGCACGAGTGATCTCGCCGTTGGCGGGTCCGCTGCGGCGACCGGCGGGCGCTACTCGGACTTACCCGGCTCGGTCGAGCCGGGTGCACCAACCGTCGCGGCGCCTCGCCCGGAGGAGGTGTCGTCGGCCTCGTCGGACTTCGCCAGTCGCGCGAGCCGTGCGTTGTACTCCTTGAGCTCAGCGTCGTCCGTCCGGTCAGCGTTGCGGTCGAGGCGCTTGGCGTCCTTCGCGTCGCTTCGGCTCCACTGGATCGCAACCGTGATCGCGAGGGCAATGGTCGGCAGTTCACCGATGCTCCAGGCGATCCCACCTCCGTTTTGCTGGTCGATGAGCGGCGGCTCGCCCCAGGTCCGACCCATCGCGCCAAACCAGTCGGGCAGGAACAGCCCGACGTTCGACATGATCGACAGCCCGAAGAAGGCGTGGGCGGCCATGGTGGCGAGCAGCACCAGCAGGCGCATCGGGTAGCTGAGGCGCACGGGTACCGGGTCGATGCCGATGATCGACTGCACGAACAGGTAGCCGGTGATGACGAAGTGAACGATCATCCACTCATGGCCGATGTGGTCGGTGGTCGCCCAGCGGAACAGCGGCGAGTAGTAGAACACCCACAGCGACCCGACGAAGAGCGCAGCAGCAACGATCGGGTTCGTGATGAACCCGGCGTACTTCGAGTGCACGGCGAGCAGGATCCACTCCCGTGGCCCACGGGAACCGTCGGTGCGGTTATGGATCGCCCGCATCGCGAGCGTGATCGGCGCACCGGGAACGAGCAGCACTGGCACGAGCATCGTGAGCCCCATGTGACCGAGCATGTGCACGCTGAAGAGGTAGTCCTGGTAGGCGGCGACGCCGCCATTCGTGAGGTAGAACAGCACGAGCATGCCGAGCACCCATGACACTCCGCGCAGCACGGGCCAGTTGTCGCCACGGCGTCGAAGGCGAACCATCCCGGCGATGTAGAAGAAAATACCGAATGCACAGAAGAGCAGCCAGATGAGGTCGATGTTCCACACGGTGAAGTATCGGCTGACGGTGAGCTCGGGCGGCAGCGGTTCCCCCGTGAGCAGTTCGGCTGCCGTTGGCGTTCCACCCAGTTCCTCAGGAACCGGTGTCGCCGTGCGCGCGAGCGCTGCAGCGAGCCCGGATGCCACGCCCATGAACGCGAGTTCGGCAACAACGAGCCACCAGAAGTATTTCCCGACCGTCTTCGCCGCTGTCGCCATCTTGCCGATCAGCCACGACCGCTGCAGCGCTCCGAAGATGCCGAGGGCGACGAGCGCGAGCACCTTGCCGACAACAAGGATGCCGTACGGCGTGACGATGCGATCGAGCGAACCGATGCGCAGTTCTGCGCTCGCATAGCCGGAGACAGCGACGACGATGAACGACACGAGTGCGATCGTCGAGTAGCGCTTCATCACGGGGATGATCCGCTCGCTGCCGAGGGTGTCCCTCAACAGCACGATGGTGACGAGCCCGCCCAGCCACACAGCGGCGAACACGAGGTGCAGTCCGAGAGCGTTGACCGCGGCGTCATGGCCAGCCGAGCCGGCGGCGTGCCCCTGCTGGGCCATCGGAACGAGTGAGATCACGGCGAGAATCCCGACGAACACCATGAGGGTCTGCCCACGAACCGCAAAGCAGAGCACCGTGAGCGTTGCCGCGATGAGTGTGGTGATCAGCCACGCCTGCCCGAGCTCGACGTCGGTGAAGAACATCCCAAGCTTCGCCCCGAACTGGTCGTCGAAGCTCAGAGCGGTGCCGGTGACATTGAGGAACGTGAAGAATCCGGTCATTCCGGATGCCACGGTGTACAGCGCGGCGCCAGCCGCCGCAATGTCGAGGGCGCGGTGGTACTCGTCCTTCTTCGCGGAGAGCGCGAAGAGCGCGAGCAGAATCGGTCCGAGCGTCATGGCGGCGCCGATGTTGACGAACATCTTGGCGATCGGCAGTCCGTATCGAACGACCGCACCGGGGTCACCGATGGGCCTGGCTGCCGCGCCTCCACCGAAACCGAGAGCCACGATCAACGCGACAAACGCCGCCGCGAGAAGGGCGGCTGGACCGGCTATTCGGATTACTCGAGACACCCCTCAAGCCTACGTTGTCGCACCTGCACGCGAGGCCGATGCTGGTGCAGCGGGAGGAGCCTCACAGTCGAAAGGAATACCGGGTCGCTGAACAGCCGGCTTAACAACAGAGGGGATGCCGCGATGCGGCATCCCCTCTGTGAAGCGGTGAGAAACTACTTTGCAGCAGCCTTCAGCTTCGAACCAGCGGAAACCTTGACGGAGTGGCCGGCCGGGATCTGGATCTCGGCGCCGGTCTGCGGGTTGCGGCCGGTGCGTGCTGCACGAGCGGTGCGCTCGACGGCGAGCCAGCCCGGGATGGTGACCTTGACGTCGTTGCTGACGGAGTCAGCGAGAACGCCGAACAGCGAGTCGAGAACGCCGCCAACGGTTGCCTGGCTCTGGTTCGTCTCAGCTGCGATCTTTGCAACGAGCTCGGTCTTGTTAAGCGACTTATCAGCCATTGAGTTGTCCTCCTCGGACTTTGCTTTCTACAGCCTGTTTGTAACAGTCCGCGGGCAATTTTTCACCCGCGGCTGGTCTGTCTGACCGCCTCGAATGTATCAGAGTTCCGCATGTTTTCGCGGAAATACGCGACGTGGGGGCTATTTTTCTGCGGCGTGTCACAGCATCCGTCACTCTGACACCACCGAAAACACCAGTTTTCACGCTCTGAGCGAAAATCCGCGCAATGACGGGCATCGGCACCAGAGGCAATGGTCACCGGACCGCCAGGCTACTGATCGGTCACTGTCGGCCCCGGAGCTGGCGCCGGCGCCATGATGCTGCCGTCCTCCCGGCGGCTGCGCCGGTTCTGCACCGGGCCACCGGCGCGGGTCGGCCCCTGGCCGTCGAGTGGCACCTCAACATCGTGCCC
>JAZQRG010000205.1:0-8068 GCA_045629445.1 Mycetocola sp.
TGTTTCGGCGGCCATAGCAAGAGGGAAACGCCCGGTCACATTCCGAACCCGGAAGCTAAGACTCTTTGCGCCGATGGTACTGCAGGGGGGACCCTGTGGGAGAGTAGGACACCGCCGGACTTAACTTAAGTAAAATGGCCACCCAAGTGCGGGTGGCCATTTTGCGTTTTAACGCAAGTTTTTCAACATAATAGGGAGTACTTCATGCCGGATTCTGCGGACAATTCGGGCGCCAGGCGCCCCGATCGCGGCCCGAACGATCGCCCATCGGGCGACAATCGGCGTTCCAACGACTCCGGCCGAGGCGACTTCCGTCCCCGGACTGACCGAGCAGGTTCCGGCCGGCCGAGTGGTGATCGCCCCTCATACGGCGGTGGTTCCGATCGCCCGCGCACCGGAGGAACTGACCGTCCACGTTACGGCGCCAATCGCGACGATAAGCCTCGCGGCGAGCGTCCTTCTTACGGTGACAAGCCCCGCGGAGAGCGTCCCGCGACCGGCGATCGCGCCCGTTCGGATCGTCCGTCGTACGGCGACAAGCCGCGTGGAGATCGTCCGTCGTATGGTGACAAGCCGCGCGGCGAGCGTCCTTCCTACGGTGACCGGCCGCGGAGCGACCGTCCCGCGACCGGCGATCGCACCCGTTCAGATCGTCCGTCGTATGGTGATAAGCCGCGCGGCGAGCGTCCTTCCTACGGCGACAAGCCGCGCGGCGAGCGTCCCGCGGCCGGCGATCGGTCACGTTCAGACCGTCCGTCCTACGGCGATAAGCCCCGTGGGGACCGTCCGTCGTATGGTGACAAGCCGCGCGGTGAGCGTCCTTCCTATGGTGACCGGCCGCGGAGCGACCGTCCCGCGATGGGTGATCGCACCCGTTCGGATCGTCCGTCCTACGGTGACAAGCCGCGCGGAGACCGCCCTTCCTACGGGGACAAGCCGCGTGGCGATCGTCCGTCGTATGGCGATAAGCCCCGCGGAGACCGTCCGTCGTATGGCGATAAGCCGCGCGGGGATCGCCCAGATCGTCCCCGTGAAGACCGCCCCCGTGGCGGCCGCAACCGCGATGAGAAGCTGTGGACCCGTGGCGGAGCTCCGGCACGCGGCGACAGGGAGGCCAGTCAGCTCGACGACGACATGACGGATGAGCAGCGCATGCAGCGCGAGCACCGCATGGTCCGTTCGGCGCACTACGACCCTGAGCTGCCCGACTCGGTGACGGCAAACGACCTCGACCGCATCGCCCGCAACGAACTCAAGACCCTGACCGCCGACAACGCCGAGCGCGTTGCCCGGCACCTGGCGATGGCAGCGATGCTCATCGAGCACGACCCCGAGCTTGCCCACCAGCACGCTCTCTCGGCAGCGCGTCGCGCCGGCCGTATCGGAGTCGTTCGCGAAACCCTCGCGATCACCGCCTACGAGACCGGCGATTACGCGCTTGCGCTGCGTGAGCTGCGTACTCACCGTCGCATCACCGGATCGAACGACCAGCTTCCGCTGATGGTCGACAGCGAGCGCGGCGTCGGACGCCCCGAGCGTGCCCTCGAACTCGGTCGCACCGTCGACCGGGCCAGCCTCACGTCACCCGTTCGCGTTGCCCTCGCTATCGCGATGTCTGGTGCTCGGCTCGACCTCGGCCAGCCCGAGCTCGCGCTTGCCGAACTGCAGGTGCCGGAACTCAACCCCGACCGTGCATTCGAGTGGAGCCCCGAGCTCTTCTCCGCTGAAGCCGAGGTGCTCGAAGAACTCGGGCGCACCGACGAAGCCGCGGTGTGGCGCAAACGTGCCCAGGTGGCATCCGCTGCGATCGCGGAACAGCGCGGAGACCACGAACTCGAGACCATCGACATCTTCGAGCTCTTCGACGAGACGGATGATGCCGACGAGGACGCTGACATCTCCGAGATCGCTCCCGAGGGAATCCCGATCGAGGTCGACGAGTCGACCGACCTGGCCAGTGCTGTCGCTGCCGGTGCGTTCGATGACGACGCCGAGAGCGACGACGCCGCGAGCGATGGCGCCCAGAGCGACGACGTCGAGAGCGACGACGCCGCGAGCGATGGCGCCCGGAGCGATGACACCGTGAGCGACGACTCCGCGGCCGACGAAGAAGACGAAGAGAACGAAGAGAACACGGGAGACGCACTGGATGAGTCCGCTGCTCAGTCGGAAAAGTAAGTCCTCAACACCGCTTGACGGTGTCGATGTTCTCCTCGCCGACCTTGATGGCGTTGTCTATGCGGGACCGCACGCGATCCCGCACGCCATCGAGAGCCTCAACAAGGCAGCCGAGAGCATCCGGGTCGGGTACATCACCAACAATGCGTCGCGCACCGACGCATCCGTTGCTGAACACCTGACCGAGCTGGGGCTCTCTGTTGCCCCGACCGATGTCGTCACCAGCCCGCAGGCCGCGGTTCGCCTTCTCGGCGAGCACGTGCCTGCGGGGTCGACGGTGCTCGTCGTCGGGGGAGACGGCCTCGTCTCCGAGCTCGAAAAGGGCGGATACACCGTGACGCGATCGGCCGAGGATTCCCCGGCCGCCGTGCTCCAGGGCTTCGCCCCGCACGTGAGCTGGACCGACCTCGCCGAGGCGGCCTATGCCTTGCAGCCGCGCGAAGACGGCGTCGAGATTCCGTGGATCGCGACCAATACCGACTGGACCATTCCGCAGGCACGCGGCATCGCACCGGGAAACGGCACACTCGTCTCCGCCGTACACACGGCGGTCGGGCGGCTGGCCACGGTTGCCGGCAAGCCGGAGACGCCCATTTTCGAGGAAGCGAAGATCCGTTTCGGATCGACGAAGCCGCTCTTCATCGGCGACCGGCTCGACACCGACATTCTCGGAGCGAACCGGGCAGGCATTGCCTCCGTCCTGGTTCTCACCGGAGTCGACAAGGCCAAGCACGTGCTCGCCGCCGACAAGCACTCCCGCCCGACGTACATTGTCGACGACCTCCGACAGCTGCACGAGCCATATCCGGAAACACGGATGTCTCGCGACGGTTCAGAGGCCACCGTCGGGAATGCCGTTGTACGGGTTGTCGGCAACGATGTCGTTATCGTTCGCGAGGGATCCGTTCGGATCGATCTCCTGCGTGCGGCCTGCGCCGCGATCTGGGCGTCCGGTCGGGCGATCTACGGCTTTAACGTGCCGGAGCAGCTCTATTCCTGACGTCGAAGGTAACGTAGGAGACGTGAGCGAAGACATCCCCACCAGCGACGACGCACTCGTGCCGCGACTTCGGCTGATCGAAGACCAGCCGCTCGATGCCCGCGCTGAGGCCTATGCCTCCCTGCACGAGGAGTTGCGCGCACAGCTCGAGGGTAGCGACCGCACGTCGAGGGATTCCGGGTGACCGATCCCACAACCGAGCCAGGTGACGGCACCTCCCGTCTTGATGCAGCCCTGGTTGCGCGCGGTTATGCCCGCTCACGCACGCTCGCCGCACGGCTGATCGCCGACGGCCTCGTCACGGTCAATGGTCGCGCCGTTGTGAAGTCGGCAGCGAAGGTCCGCGCCGACGCTGACATCACCGTTGCCGGGGCCGACCACTACGTCAGCCGCGGTGCCCACAAACTTCTCGGGGCTCTCGACGCATTCGGCGTTGATCCCGCCGGGCGGCTCGCCCTTGACGCCGGTGCATCGACGGGAGGGTTCACCCAGGTCCTGCTCGAACGCGGTGCGCGCCATGTGATCGCGCTCGACGTTGGTCACGGTCAGCTTGCCCCCGAAATCGCGGGGGACGAGCGGGTGAGCGTCATCGAAGGATTCAATGTCCGTGACCTGACCGCTGAGAACCTCGCCGGGGCATCCGGTTCGTCCGAAAGCCCGGATCTCGTCGTTGGCGATCTCTCCTTCATCTCACTCACCCACGTGCTCGGTCCGCTGCAGCGATCTGTTGCACCCGAAAGTGACTTCATCCTGCTCATCAAGCCGCAGTTCGAGGTTGGCCGTGGCGGCATCCGTGAGGGCATCGTTCGAAATGACGGGCTTCGCCAGGATGCCATCGCGACGGTGCTGTGGCACGCCTGGGACCTCGGTCTCGGCACGGCTGGCCTGATCGAATCGCCGATCGTCGGCGGCCACGGCAACCGCGAATACCTCGCCTGGTTCCGGCCCGTCGAAACGGATGTCAAGGGCCCAAGCGGTGCCGGACGCAATCCGACAGAATGGTTGACGACCATAACCGAGATAGCTGGAGCGTGACCCGGATGGACTCTGACCGCAGATTCATCCTTGTTGTCGCACACACCGGTCGAAAAGACTCCATCGACGCCGCGACCCAGGTCATCGCTCAGCTGCAAGCGTCTGGCGCCCAGCCCGTGCTCGTTCCGGTCGAACGTGATGAGCTCATCGCCGCCGGTTCCGTGCTCGGCGATGTCGCAATCCTCGGCGACGATGTCTCGCCGGACGACCTCGAACTCGTCATCGTCCTCGGTGGTGACGGCACCATTCTGCGCGCCGCCGAACTGGTGCGCGGCTATTCAGCGCCGTTGCTCGGGGTTAACCTCGGACACGTCGGCTTCCTCGCCGAGAGCGAACGCGACGACCTCGCCGACGCCGTTCACCGCGTCATCGACGGCGACTACCTCGTCGAAGAACGGCTCACCCTCAGCGTCCGGGTCAAGGTCGGCGACGAAGTCGTCTGGGAGAGCTGGGCGCTCAACGAAGCGACCGTCGAAAAAGGCAGCAGAGAACGGATGCTCGAGGTCGTCATCGAAGTGGACGGCCGGCCGCTCAGCACCTTCGGCTGCGACGGCGTCGTTGTGTCGACGCCCACCGGGTCAACAGCCTACGGATTCTCCGCTGGCGGCCCGGTCATCTGGCCGACGGTTGAGGCGATGATGCTCGTGCCGCTGAGCGCACACGCGCTCTTCGCCCGACCCGTCGTTGTCGGACCGGATTCGTCGCTCGCCGTAGAGGTTCTCCAGCGCACCAACGGCACCGGCGTGCTGTGGTGCGACGGCCGCCGTACTCACGAGCTCGCGCCTGGGGCCCGCGTCGTGGTGCGCCGATCACCGATCCCGGTCCGGCTCGCTCGACTGCACCAGAGCCCGTTCACCGACCGGCTCGTGAAGAAATTCCATCTGCCCGTCACGGGCTGGAGGGGACCAGACGCGAATGATTGAAGAAATCGGCATCCGTGATCTCGGCGTCATCGCTGAAGCGACGCTCCCGCTCGGCCGCGGCTTCACGGCGATCACCGGAGAGACCGGTGCTGGCAAGACGATGGTTGTCACCGCGCTCGGCCTGCTGCTCGGCGGCCGCGCAGACTCCGGTGTGATTCGGCAGGGCAGTGGCCAGGCCAGCGTCGACGGGCGCTGGGTGATCCCAGCGGAAGGTCCCGTCGCCGATCGTGTTGCCGAGGCCGGCGGCGGTGTCGACCCGTTCGGTGAGGGGCAGGCCGAGCTCACCCTCGGCCGGTCGATCTCCGCCGAGGGACGCAGCCGAGCCCAGGTTGGTGGTCGAAGCGCCCCCGTCGGTGTACTCGCCGAACTGGGGGAGCAGCTCGTCGTCGTCCACGGCCAGTCCGACCAGGTGCGCCTGCGATCGCAGACCGCCCAGCGCGACGCGCTCGACCGGTTCGCCGGTGCCGACCTCACCGCGCTGCTCACCGACTACCGCGCCGTGTACTCCCGCTACCTCGAGAACGTCACCGAGCGTGACACCCTCGTGCGTGAGCGTGATGCCCGCAGCGCTGAGGCTGCCGAGCTGCGCGAGATCATTGCCGAGATCGAGGCGGTCGCACCGCAGGCCGGTGAAGACGACGAGCTGGCCGTCCGCGCCGAACGGCTCACCAACCTCGAAGACCTCCGCATCGCCGCAGCGAGTGCGCGCGCAGCCATTTCAGCCGAAGAGACCGACGGGCCGGACGTCGCCGTGCTGCTCGATTCAGCGCGCAGGCAGCTCGAACGGGTCTCCGCGTTCGACGCGGAACTCGGCACGCTCGCCGAGCAGGTCGCGAGTGCGAGCTACCAGCTCTCCGAAGTTGCGCTCGAGCTCTCCCGCTACCTTGCCGGACTCGACGCCGATGGTGCCCGCGAGCTCGAGATCGTCCAGGACCGACGCAACGAACTCAGCATCCTGATGCGCAAGTACGGCCCCGGCTTCGATGACGTCCTCGCGACGTTCGAGAACGGCAACGCGCGGCTTCTCGAACTCGACAGCGACTCGGACCGGATCGACGAACTCAACGCGATTGTCGATGCGGATGCCGCGCTCGTCGACACCCTCGCGACCCAGTTGAGCGAGCTTCGCAGTGGAGCGGCTGAACGGCTTGCGGCTGCGGTGTCTGACGAGCTCTCCGCACTGGCCATGCCGGACGCGACCCTTGTCATCGAGGTCTCCACCGCCGACGAACTCACGTTTACCGGGCGCGACACCGTGCAGTTCCTGCTCCGCCCGCACGCCGGGGCCGAGCCCCGTGCGCTCGCGAAGGGCGCATCCGGCGGCGAGCTCTCCCGGGTCATGCTCGCGATCGAGGTCGTTATCGCCGGCACCGACCCCGTTCCGACGTTCGTCTTCGACGAAGTCGACGCCGGCGTCGGGGGAGCGGCGGCGATCGAGATCGGCCGGCGACTCGCCCGGCTGGCCGAAACCGCCCAGGTCATCGCGGTGACCCACCTCGCCCAGGTGGCGGCGTTTGCCAATAATCACCTCGCCGTCGTGAAGGATTCCGACGGAACGGTGACGGCATCCAGTGTTCGTCAATTGACGGGAGATGAGCGGATTGCCGAAATGGCGCGGCTTCTCTCCGGTCTCGCTGACAGCGAATCGGGACTGACCCACGCCGAGGAGCTGCTGACGCTCGCTCGGTCCACAACTCACATGGTAGGATAGAAGCCCGTGGTGAACATTACAGACGCGGACCTTTCGAACGACACGACCAAACACATTTTTGTGACCGGTGGTGTCGTTTCTTCGTTGGGCAAGGGACTCACGGCGGCAAGCCTGGGCAACCTGCTCACAGCTCGAGGACTGCGTGTTGTCATGCAGAAACTCGATCCTTACCTGAACGTCGATCCTGGAACGATGAACCCGTTCCAGCACGGCGAAGTCTTCGTCACTGACGACGGCACCGAGACCGACCTCGACATCGGTCACTACGAGCGTTTCCTCGACATCAACCTGAGCCAGGCGGCGAACGTCACCACGGGCCAGATCTACTCGACGGTCATCGCGCGCGAGCGTCGCGGCGAATACCTCGGCGACACCGTGCAGGTTATCCCGCACATCACCGACGAGATCAAGCGTCGTATGCGCCTGCAGGCATCCAACGACCCGAAGCCCGACGTGATCATCACCGAGGTCGGCGGAACCGTCGGCGACATCGAGTCGCAGCCGTTCATCGAGGCCGCACGTCAGGTGCGCCATGAACTCGGTCGCAAGAACGTGTTCTTCGTGCACGTCTCGCTCGTGCCGTACATGAACGCCTCTGGTGAGCAGAAGACCAAGCCGACGCAGCACAGCGTCGCCGCACTGCGATCGATCGGTATCCAGCCGGATGCCCTCGTTCTCCGCAGCGACCGCCCCGTCTCCGAGTCGAACAAGCGCAAGATCGCGCTCATGTGTGACGTTGACGAGGCCGCTGTTGTCAACTGTGTCGACGTGCCCAGCATCTACGACATCCCGACGGTCCTGCACGACCAGGGCCTCGACGCCTACATCATCGACCTCCTCGGCCTCGAGGCGGACGACGTGGACTGGTCGGCATGGTCGCCGGTTCTCAAGGCCGTGCACGAGCCCAAGCACGAGGTCACGATCGGACTCGTCGGCAAGTACATCGACCTGCCAGACGCGTACCTCTCCGTGACCGAGGCACTCCGCGCCGGAGGATTCGCTCACGAGTCCAAGGTCAAGCTGCAGTGGATCCCGTCCGACGAGTGCGAGACCCCCGAAGGTGCTGCCAAGGCGCTCGGCGAGCTCGACGGAATCTGCGTTCCCGGTGGTTTCGGCATCCGTGGGATCGAAGGAAAGCTCGGCGCACTCAAGTTCGCCCGCGACAACAAGATCCCAACGTTGGGCCTGTGCCTCGGCCTGCAGTGCATGGTTATCGAATAT
>JAZQRG010000206.1:0-10401 GCA_045629445.1 Mycetocola sp.
CGAAAGCGGCCGTCGTCAGTCCCCAGAGGACGTAGCCGATCGCGATGAACTCCCGCCGGCGGCGCGCCCGATCGCTCGCCGCGCCGATCAGCATGGTGGCGATCGTTGCGCTGACGGGGCCCGCCGCAACCATGACGGCGAGCACTGTGGGGTTGTCGGTGATCGTGTCGTAGACGAACACGTTGAGGTACATGTTCTCGATGGTCCAGGCGAGCTGGCCGGCGAGCCCCACGAGGACGAGGGAGCTCCACACCCGTCCGCTGAGCGCTGCAGTGCTGCGTTGTGCTGACCGTGGTGTGCCGGTGGCGGGCGTCGTGGTCATCGTGATCCTCATCATTGGGGACTATGGCCGCAATCAGCCTTCGCCGATCCTATCGGCGCGGTGTCCCGCCGTGTGGGCGACCGCACCACAGGAAGACGCACGATCGCAGGACGTTCTCGGCGATTTCGTCCTGAACAGCGCACCATGTCCTGATAATCGGGTGCCGTTCGCTACGTCGGTCACTGCGGTGGCCCGGCCACAACGCGCTCCCTCAGCTTGTCGAGCTCCCATTCCCTGGCGAGGTCTTCCCAGTCCCAGCCGAACCGAAGGGGACTGATGTCTTCGAGCCACCAGGTGGCGAGGTCGTTCACACCGCCAGGGATGCCTGGCGTGCCATCGCCGGATCGGCCGCTGACCACGACCTCGAGCTCTCGATCGCTGTTGGGCCGGTGCGTGTTGACGTAATCGACGATCGGGCGAAGTGAGGACTCGCTCAACTCGCCCTCCACCATGGGCACGACCCCGTCGTATCGTGCCGCGCGGCGGAATGGTTTGCGGTTCGGCCACGATCCGCCTACCCAGATCGGGACGGGGGCGACGGGCCGGGGTAGGAACGTCATCGGCTCGAGCGAATAGTGGTCGCCGGTGAAACCGAACTTCTCGCCGCTCATCAGGCCGGTGAGGATGGCAAGCCCCTCGTCGAGTCGCTCGCCGCGGGTGACGGGATCGGTTTCCATCCCGAAGTAGCGGAAGTCCCACTCGGTCGGCTCGCCCAGCCCGACGCCCAGAACGAGCCTGCCGCCCGAGTAGTTCTGCAGCGAGACCGCCTGCCGTGCCAGTTCCCACGGTTGGCGGCGGGGAAGTGGCGTGACGAGCGGCCCGAGCAGAATCTGGTCGGTCGCAGCGGCAACGGCGGTGAGCGCGATCCAGGGGTCGGCGTGGTCGTTGAGGTCGAAGTCGCAGAACAGCAGGTGATCCCAGAGGAAGAAGCCGTCCCAGCCCGCATCCTCCGCCTCTCGCGCGAGGAGGGAAAGCACGCGGACATCACCGAAGGCGCCGAAATTTGGGAGGTGGACGCCGTATTTCATGGGGGAACTCTAGCTTCGCGCGTGCCAGACGGACAGGGGATGCCGCCACCCTTGCACTAGCATGCCATGCAAGGTAGCTTGTGACCATGACAGCTGACGTGGGCGCCCAACTGCGCAAAGGCGTTGTTGAGTACTGTGTGCTCGGACTGCTGTCACGCGAGCCAATGTATGGCTGGCAGCTCTCCGAAACGCTGACGGCTGCGGGCATGATCGCGAGCATCGGCACCCTCTATCCGGTGCTCGGTCGCTTGCGAGAAAAGGGCTTCGTCGTTTCGTTCGACGAAGCCTCTGACGCCGGTCCGGTCCGCAAGTATTACCGCCTCACCGCCACAGGTGAAGAGCGACTCGACGCGTTTCGGCAGCAGTGGGCACCGTTCCAGGTGACGGTGCAACACCTCATTGAAGGGAATCCCGCATGACACAGCAGACTCCACAGGTCGTTCGCAGCTACCTCGCCCAGCTTGATTCGGCGCTCGAGGGCATTCCGGCCGACCTTGCCCGCGACATCCGCTCGGGTGTCGAGGAGGAGCTTGCCGGTCTCGACGTACCGACAGCATCCGCTCGCATCGAAGAACTGGGTGACCCTGTCTTCATTGCGGCAGAGGCGCGGGATGCCGTCGGCCCGGTTCCCGTGGCAACGCGCGTTCCCGAAGCAACAGGACAGACGCTGAGCTCGTCGCGAGGGTTCGCGATCACCGCCGCGTTGCTCGTCGCGATCGGCGGCTTTATCGTGCCGATTGTCGGTTGGATCGTCGGGATTGCCATGGTGTGGATGTCGTCGACGTGGCGCACCTGGGAGAAGTGGGTGGCGACGCTCGTCGTGCCGGGTGCCGTTGTGCTCGCCATGGTTATCGCAGCGATCGGGACCTTGGTCTGGGGGCAAAGCAGCGCGACCCTGTTCGGAATCATCCCGGCCTGGCACACGATCATTCTCGGCGTCCCGTCGAGCATCATCGTCGGAATCTGGCTGCTGTGGCGCGCGCGGGGGCGAACGTTTGCATGATCCGGTGTCTGATTGCCAGAGCGTTCACAGCTCCCTAGTTTTGAATCACTCAAAACAACGGGTAGTGTAAAGAACACAGAACGACCGCTCACTGACGCGCTGGGACCGCGGAGTGAGAGACTCGCGGAACCGGCCATCGTGAGCCGATCCGCCGCCCCGAACCGGCCGGATCTCTGGCGCCATCGGCGCTTGCATCGACGCCAACCATTCCAACGCGAACCGCATAAGCGCGGCTGTCGCCAACGTGGTTCATCGTCGTGCCCGCACGCCGTCAGTGCCTGGTCGACCGCGCCGCTCACAGCGGCACAATCCCGAAAAACAAGGTATCCCTATGTCACGCACCTACCCCCAGACGACCGAAGCAACGCTCCTGGTCGGCAACATCTCAGCCGACCACGTCTCACAGCAGCACGTCACACCTCCCGCCCTGAGCGAAGGGGAATACGTCGCGACGCTCTCGACGAGCAGCCCAGGAGCGCCTGGCTATGTCATCGGACAGCGCGTCTCAGGTAAGGCGTACGACCGCATCATCATGAACTACGGCCCCGCCGAGAAGAAGTGGCAGCGCATCTGGCGTTTGTCCGCAGACCGCGGAGCAAAGGTCAACTACGAAATTCTGCACGACACCTCCTCGACGGGCTTCGTATCGCACCAGCGCTGAGCGGCTCGCTTACTCAGTCCGCAAAAACAGGCGGCACCCGCTCGCGCCACGGCATCGCCTGCTCAAGCTGGGCCGCAACGGCGAGAAGCAGGTCTTCCCGCCCGTGGGCGGCAACGATCTGAACGCCGATCGGCAGTGACTGGCTGCTCTCACCCAGTGGAAGGCTGATCGCGGGATTGCCCGAGATATTGAAGGCTGCGGTGAACGGTCCGTACTCCGAGATCCGCGCGATCCACTCGCGGGCGGAGTACCGGTCGTTGTCGTAGTCGAGCGTTCCGTGCGGAGCGGGGAGCTGGCCGAGTGTCGGCGTCACGAGCAGGTCAAACCGTTCGAAGAACGCCGCCACTGACCGGGTCACCCGGTGCTGCGCGTCCATGGACGCCACGATGTCGAGAGCGCTCGCCCGTGCGGTCTCCTCGAGCACGCGTCGTGACACACCCTCGAGCAGCTGAGGATCCGGCCGTTTCGGCGCCCGAAGCATCGCCGCGCCCGTCGCAAAAACGGCGAGCATCTCCGCCTCGATGAGATCATCGGCATCGAGTGGGGGAGAGGCCTCGGTGACGGTATGCCCGATCCACTCGAGGGTCTCGCCCGCACGCTGTGTCGCGCGCCGCACCGTCTCGTCCGTGACGGCATCCGACCACGCTTTCGTCTGCAGCGCGACGCGCAGGCGTCCCGGATCCCGCTGCATCGTCTCGACGAACGGATGCTGCGGGGCCGGCAACGTATTCTTCTCGCCGACGGTCGGCGCGCTCACCGCATCGAGAAGAAGGGCGGTGTCCCGGATCGTCCGCGTCAGCGCGAACTCGGTGATCAGACCAAAGCCCGCCTCACCGGTAAGAGGGCCCGATGGTGTCCTGCCCCGCGTTGGCTTGAGCCCGACGAGGCCACAGCTCGACGCCGGGATGCGGATCGACCCTCCGCCGTCGTTGCCGTGTGCGAGCGGAACGGCACCGGCGGCAACAAGTGCAGCGCTCCCACCGCTTGATCCGCCGACGCCAATCTCGAGCGCCCACGGGTTGCGGGTGATGCCGTACCGCCGCGACTCGGTAGCGAACGTCAGGCCGAGCTCCGGAGCGGTTGTCTGGCCGAGGGCGACCAGGCCCGCACGCCGAAACCGCGCCATCAGTTCGTGATCGACCTCAGCGAATGCGCCCCGAATACTCCGGCTGCCCAGGGTGAATGAGGTGTTGCGCGCGAACGGCCCGCTGTCCTTGATGAGAAACGGCACGCCCGCGAGAACTCCGGTCGGGTCGGCGTCGAGTGACGGATCAAAGAGGTCGTGCGTCAGCGCATTGAGGTCGGGGTTCACTGCCGCGATCGCTTCGCGAGCGACGCTTTCCACCTCTGCCGGTGTCACATCACCCGAGACGAGAAGTGCGCGCAGCCCGGTTGCGTCGAGCGCCGAGTACTCGGACAGGTGCACACGGACTCCTTTGGTTTCGGTGCAGGCGGCTTGGGCAAACAAAAGGCCCGGTCTGCGTTCTCACGCTGACCGGGCCTTTTCACATGTGCCCTCGGAGGGATTCGAACCCCCGACCTACGGTACCGGAAACCGACGCTCTATCCCCTGAGCTACGAAGGCGTACAACTCAAAACTACCAGAATTTGGCGGCGTCGATTTCCCCTTTCCACTGCGTGACAGGATAAGCCCATGCAACGCACAGTGTCGGCCCACCTTGAGTTCGAACTGACCGGCACGAGCGACGTCGTGCTCGCCGTTGCTGTCGCCGCAGGCACACCGATCCTCTCCGAAACCCTCACTCTCGGCTCCCAGGAGCGGGAGTACCAGCCGGTCGAGTTGTTCGACCGCCACGGCACTCGCCTGCACCGTTTCACCGGCGAACCAGGGCACTACGAACTGCACTACCACGCGGTTGTCGCAGGTATCCGTCCGATCGAGCCGGCTGATACCGGTGACCTGCTTCGCTACCTCCGGCCGAGCCGGTACGCGGAGAGTGACTCATTGCGCGAGACCGCGAGGCGGCTGTTCGGTTCGCTGTCGGGTCAGCAGCTGACGGATGCCGTCTCCTCGTTTGTGCACGGGGCGCTTCGTTACGTCCCCGGCTCGAGCGGGCCCACCGACAGTGCGGTGACCACCCTCGAGTCGGGCACGGGAGTGTGCCGGGACTACGCCCACCTCGTCATCGCGCTGCTGCGGGCGTGCGATGTGCCCGCACGCATGGCATCCGCGTTCGCACCCGGACTCAAACCGATGGACTTCCACGCCCTTGCCGAGGCGTGGGTCGACGGTGCCTGGCAGGTGGTCGACGCGACGCGCCTGTCACCGCGCCAGTCGCTCGTGCGGATCGCGACGGGCCGCGACGCGTCAGACATCGCGTTTCTCACAAGCTACGGCGGCGGCCTCAGGCTGACGCGTGTCGAGGTCGCTGCCATCGCAGACGTACTCCGGCGCGACAACCACGCGATGCCGGTGTTGCTCGCCTGACGGGGCAAACGGCTCGGTACGGCTAGGCGGGCAGGTGTCCCATCGCTGCTGTTGCGAGCTGCTCGACATCGCCCGGTTCGAAGAACGCGACCGAGCGCGCCGCAATCCAGTACGAGCCCGAGAAAATCTGTGCCTCACCCTGCGAGTCGATCACCGAGAAGTAGCCCTCGATCGGCGGAGCACCGTAGGTCGGAACGGGAGTGCTCTCGGTGACGGCGAGGTTCTTCAGCGCCGTGAGCTCATCGTCGGTGAGCTTGGCAACCGCGACGTCGATTGTTTCCTTGCTGGTGTTGTTGACCCACTGGCAGGTGAGGCCGTTCATGCCGGCGATCTGACCGGCCTTGGTGTCCGGCGCGGGGGCGGCATCCGTCACGAGGCTGAAGTTGGGGTTGAACGCGTACATGTCGTCTGCGGTGATGAGCTCGTCGCAGCTCGCGCCGACCGGCTGGCTGACGACGGCAGCTTCGCTGGGGTCAACGGTCGGTGTCGTCGTCGGGGTCGGCTCGCTCGTCGCGCTCGACGACGGTTTCGGAGTGGAGCTGGACGACGCCGACGGCTCGGGGTCCGTTCCGCATCCCGAGAGAAGCACGGTACCGATGGACGCCGCGACAATCAGCGCGAGCGAACGTGAGCGTGGGAAAACAAACGAGGAAGCCATGTACGTCTCTCTGTGAGGATGTATGAAAGATACCAAGCCCAGCATGCGCTCGTGCTCATGGGACGCGGGTGGGTCGCGCTGACGCGGCAAGCGGTCAGGACCTGCCGGTAGAATTGGGCCGTGACTCCTGACGATCTCTCCTCTGCCCTGTTCGACCTCATCCTCCCGCTCGCCGAGAGTCACCGCGAAGGATCCAGCGCTGAGATCCGACGTGAGGACGTCGTTCTCGAACGTCCGAAGAACCGCGACCACGGCGACTGGGCATCGAATATCGCCATGAAGCTCGCCAAAAAACTGGGCACAAACCCGCGCGAGTTCGCAACGGCGCTCGCCGCTTCGCTCTCCGAGGTTCCCGGTGTTGCCACGGCTGAGGTTGCTGGCCCCGGGTTCATCAACGTCCGCCTCGACGCTGCAGCGGCCGGTGCACTGGCGAAGACCATCGTCGACCAGGGCGACGCCTACGGCCGCAATGAGTCGCAGGCTGGCCGCGCCATCAACCTCGAGTTTGTCTCAGCAAACCCGACGGGGCCGCTTCACATCGGTCACACCCGCTGGGCAGCGCTCGGCGACTCGATCGCCCGCGTGCTGAAGGCATCCGGAGCAAACGTCGCGAGCGAGTACTACATCAATGACGCCGGCAGCCAGATGGACACCTTCGGTGCGTCCGTGCTCGCCGCTATCCAGGGCAAGCCGACGCCGGAGGGCGGATATCCCGGAGCGTACATCGCCGAACTTGGCCGCCAGGTGCTCGAACTCGAGCCGAACCTGCCCGAGAAGGCCGACGCCGAAGCCCTCGCCACCGCCAGGGAACTCGCATACAAGCTCCAGCTCGCGGAGATCGAGAAGTCGCTTGCGAGCTTCAACGTGCACTTCGACGTCTGGTTCTCCGAGCGCACCCTCCACGAGAAGAATCCCGATACGGGACTCAGCGCCATCGACGAGGCTGTCGACCGGCTGCGCACACAGGGCCACGTCTTCGACGAGGACGACGCCGTCTGGGTGCGCACCACCGACTTCGGTGACGACAAGGATCGCGTGATCCGTCGCGGCAACAGCATTTACACCTACTTTGCAGCGGATGCCGCCTACTACCTCTCGAAGTCCGATCGCGGTTTCCAGCACAAGATCTACCTGCTCGGCGCTGACCACCACGGTTACGTGCACCGTCTGCGTGCGCTCGCCGGTGCCGCAGGTGACAACCCCGACACCGCCATCGAGATTCTCATCGGCCAGCTCGTTAGTGTGAACGGCGCGAAGCTCTCCAAGCGCGCGGGAAACATCATCGAGCTCGACGACCTGCAGGCCTGGATCGGTACAGACGCGCTCCGCTACTCGCTCGCGCGCTACCCGGCCGACTCGCCGCTCACGCTCGACCCCGAGCAGCTGAGGAAGCGCAGCAACGACAACCCGGTGTTCTATGTGCAGTACGCACACGCCCGCACGCGTTCCGTCGCCCGCAACGCCGAGGCCGCTGGCGTCGATCGGAGTGCGTTCGCCCCCGAACTGCTCGACCACGAGACCGAGTCCGCCCTGCTCGGCGCACTGCAGGAATTCCCGCGCATTGTCGCCCAGGCCGCAGAACTTCGTGAACCGCACCGCATTGCCCGCTACATTGAAGAAGTTGCGGGTCTGTACCACCGTTGGTACGACAATTGCCGGGTGATTCCGCTCGGAGACGAACCGATCGGCGACGTGCACCGCTCGAGGCTGTGGCTCAACGACGCCACCGGCCAGGTTATCCGCAACGGACTTGACCTCCTCGGCGTCACGGCTCCAGACAGGATGTAGTCATGGCCTCCTCGGATGTCGACGGCTGGGAAACGCTGAGCCAGCGTGCAACACTCGTCGAAGGGTCCGAGCCCCCTCGCCGGAAGAAGCGTGGGCGAGGGCTGATCGTCACGATTGTGATCCTCATCGTTGCGATCGCTCTCGCGATCGGCGCGTTGTTTCTGGCCGAGGGCGTGACGAAAGGCGTTGCGACAGACGCGATAGCCGTCGCTGTCGAGACGAGCCTTCCGGCATCCGTCGACGCCGACGTCGATGTCGACATCGCGGGGGAGTGGGTGCTGTTCCAGATCTTCACCGGCCGTCTCGACCGGGTGACACTGACGAGCGATGGCGCCATGGTCGATGGCACGCCCGCGGACTTCACGGTCATCGCGACCGAAGTGCCGCTCGACCTCAAGCTCCCGGTCGGCGAGATCGATGCGACGGTGAGCCTGAGTCCTGCGGCGATCAACGACCTGCTCACGCTCCCGGGAAACGACCCGGAGGTCGCGCTCGGTGACGGCATCGTCAGCTACGCGGACTCGACGACAATTTTCGGATTCACCCTTGGGTACCTCGTCGACGCGTCACTGACACCGGCCGAGACCGACGTGCTCGCGACCCCGGTCGCTGCAACGGTGACGAGCGATGTCGGGTCGTTCGATGTGTCCCCGGTCATCGAGCGGATCCTGGGCTCTGAGCCGCTTCGCATTTGCGTCGCCGACCGCCTTCCCGTCGGCGTGACGATCTCCGGCATTGAGATCACGCCAGACCGGGCCACGCTGTCACTCGCCGCGAGCGATTTCACCCTCAACGGTGAGTCGCTGCGGGATCGCGGCACCTGCCCTGCGCCTGCCTGATCTCGTCAGGTCCGCGCGGTCTGCGGCCCGCGCTGGATGCCAGCCGACGCATACACCGCGTGCCAGAATTTTGCTGAGCGTAACGATTCCCGGCGTCTGACCGGATCTCGGTAGGCTTTGAGTGTCTTGACCGCGCCCGTTCAGCGGCACCCCCCAACACACCGATTGGTTTCTGCCGTGGCTTCTCACCCACTCGCCCCCGCGTGGCTGGCCGTCCCCGACGACGCGAACGACCTCGCGCCCGCGGTGTGGAGCCGCAACATCGGGCGCGACGACAGCGGCGTGCTCACCGTCGCCGGCGTGCCCGTCACCGAGATTGCCCAGCGGTTCGGCACTCCCGTTTATGTTCTCGATGAAGCGGATGCCCGCGAGCGCGCCGCGCACGTGCTCACCGCGTTTTCGCGCGAATTCGCCGCGATCGGCTCGCGTGCCAAGATCTACTACGCCGGCAAGGCGTTCCTCTCCACCGAGGTCGCCCGCTGGGTGACCGAGGCCGGACTCAACATCGACGTCTGCTCGGAGGGCGAACTCGCCGTTGCGCTCGCTGCCGGTGTCGACCCCTCCCGCCTCGGTCACCACGGCAACAACAAGTCGCTCGCTGAGATCGACAGGAGTGTTTCCGTCGGCATGGGCGCGATTGTCATCGACAGCCTCCAGGAGATTCCCCGGGTGGCGGATGCCGCGCGTCGGCACGGTCGTCGCCAGCCGGTGCGGTTGCGCGTCAACAGTGGTGTGCACGCGCACACGCACGACTTTCTCGCGACGGCGCACGAGGACCAGAAATTCGGGCTGCCGCTCGAGCGCGCTGCCGACGCTGTTGCCAGCATCCGTTCGTTTGACTCCCTCGAATTCCTCGGCTTGCACTGTCACATCGGGTCGCAGATCTTCGGATCGGACGGCTTCGCTGAATCGGCCGCGCGGTTGCTCGCTGTTCACCGCGAGCTGCTCACGGACGGCCCGGTGCCAGAACTCAACCTCGGCGGCGGTTTCGGTATCGCGTACACCACAGCCGACGATCCCGAGTCGATCGACAACCTTGCCGCCGCCATCGCTGGCATCGTCGCCGCCGAATGTGCGCGGCTCGAGATCCCTGTTCCCGTCGTCGCCTTCGAACCGGGCCGGGCCATCATCGGTCCGAGTGGCTTCACCCTCTACGAGGTGGGAACGACGAAGGATGTCGAGCTCTTCGCGGAGGACGGGGCGACGGCCGTGCGGCGCTACGTCAGCGTCGACGGCGGGATGAGCGACAACGTTCGCACCGCGCTCTATGGTGCCGACTACTCGGTGCGGATCGCCAGCAGGACGAGTACCGCTGCGCCCGCGCTCATTCGGCTCGCTGGAAAGCACTGCGAGTCCGGCGACATCGTCGTCTCAGACGACTACCTGCCCGGCGACGTCGCCCCCGGTGACCTCGTCGCTGTTCCGGCGACTGGAGCGTACTGCTGGTCGCTCGCGAGCAACTACAACTACCTCGGACGCCCGCCGGTCGTCGCCGTGAAAGACGGCGTTGCCCGCGTGATCGTCCGTGGCGAGACCGAAGCTGACCTACTGGCGCGCGACGCCGGATTGGATGCACGATGACTGAATACCGCACGGTTCGGGTGGCGCTGCTTGGCGCCGGATCCAAGTCGGAGGCCAAGCGGTCTTAGGAAG
>JAZQRG010000207.1:0-5017 GCA_045629445.1 Mycetocola sp.
GCTTATCGGCAAGGTCCTGCGCAAGCAGGTGCGCGAACAGTTGCTCGAGAAGGAGTCAGGACGGACGGGGTCATTCCCGGCCGTGCAGTCCTGATCGACAACGGCGCCGGGTCCTGACGGCGTGCCCTTCAGGACCTGACCCACCGGGCTGAGCGGAACGCTCAATCGAGCGCGCCCGGCCCCTCCGAGACGAGCAGGGCGAACTGCTCCGCGTCGATGATGCGGAGCCCGAGTTCCTCTGCCTTGGTGAGCTTGGAACCGGCGCCGGGCCCGGCAGCAACGAAGTCGGTCTTTTTCGACACGCTCGAGGCGGCCTTGCCACCTGCGGCGATGATCGCTTCCTGGGCACCCTCGCGGGAGAAGCCTTCGAGTGACCCCGTTGCGACAACGGTGATGCCGGCAAGGACACCGCCTTCATCGCCAGCCGCGCCAGGGCCCGGGTGCCCAGGCGTGGCGAACTGAACCCCGGCACGGGCCCATTCGTCGACGATCTGCTGGTGCCAGTCGACCTGGAACCAGTCGATTACCGCGTCGGCGATGATGCCGCCGACTCCCTCGGTCTCGGCGAGCTCATCGCGGGAGGCCGCGCGAATCGCATCGAGAGAACCGAAGTAGTTGGCGAGGGCACGCGCGGCGACAGGGCCGACGTGCCGGATGTTGAGGGCAACGAGGATTCGCCACAGCGGCTTTGTCTTCGACGTCGCGAGGTTGTCGAGCAGTTCGAGTGCGCCCTTCGACGGCACGGAGAATTCGTCGCCGTTGAATACGTCGGCGTGAGGATCGAACGGACCGTCTTTCTTGGCCCGGCGCCGGCGGAACGGAGTGACCCGCTTCACCTGACCGTCATCCGTCACCTTCGGCAGACCGGTTTCAATATCGATCACCGTGACCTCGACCGGGAACAGGTCGGCGACGGTCATGGCGAAGAGCCCTGCTTCGGAGACGTCACCGTTGGCGTCGGCGAGGGGAGGCCGTGTCGGCTCGAGCGGCTGGGTGAGTGCGGCAGCGGCAACCTCGCCGAGTCCTTCGACATCGAGCGCACCGCGGGATCCGACGTGCTCGACCCTGCCACGCACCTGGGCAGGGCACGACCTCGAGTTGGGGCAGCGGAGGTCTTTGTCGCCCTCTTTGGCTGGCCGGAGGGGCGTGTTGCACGACGGGCAAAGCTCGGGCATGACGAACGGCCGCTCACTTCCGTCGCGGAGTTCGACGACGGGGCCGAGGATTTCGGGGATGACGTCGCCCGCCTTGCGCAGAACGACGGTGTCTCCGATGAGCACGCCCTTGGCTTTGACGACGTCCTGGTTGTGCAGGGTGGCCTGGCTCACGGTCGAGCCCGCGACGCGCACCGGCTCCACCTGCGCGAACGGAGTGGCCCGCCCTGTCCGGCCGACACTCACGACGATGTTGAGAAGCTTCGTGTTGACCTGCTCGGGTGGGTACTTGAATGCGGTCGCCCACCGTGGGGCGCGGCTCGTCGCGCCGAGTTCATCGTGCAGCGCGAGTTCGTCGACCTTCACGACGATGCCGTCGATCTCGTGCTCAACACTCGAGCGGTGCTCGCCGAAGTATTCGATGAAGCCGACAACGCCGTCGATGCTGTCGAACACCCGGTAGTGGGTCGATGTCGGGAGCCCCCACTCGGCGAGAAGGTCGTAGATTTCGCTCTGCGCGGCGACAGGCGGGTTCGGCCACGCGCCGATGCCATGGACGAGCATCCGCAGCCGGCCGAGGCGGTTGTGCATGAGTTTCAGTTGCGCTGCGTTCTTACCCTCCGCCTTCTGGCGAAGGCTCCCGCTCGCGGCGTTCCGCGGGTTGGCGAAGACCTTCTCCCCCGCGGCGAGCTGAAGTTCGTTCAGCTCGCGAAACGATTCGACGGGGAAGAAAATCTCGCCGCGAACCTCGACCAGGTCGGGATGTCCGGTGCCGGCGAGGCGGTTCGGAATGGACGTGATCGCTGCGACATTCTCCGTGACGTCTTCGCCAACGACGCCATCTCCGCGGGTCGCGGCACTCACGAGTCGCCCCTTCTCGTAGCGCAGGTTGACCGCCAGTCCGTCGATCTTCAGTTCGGTGAGGTAGTGCACCTTCCGGCCACTCGCGCGCTCCACCCGCGCGCTCCACTCGCGAAGCTCGTCGGCAGAGAAGACGTTGTCGAGGCTGAGCATGCGCTCGGCGTGCGTGACCGGGTCGAACAGTGACGCCTGCGCGCGGCCGCCAACGGTCTGCGTCGGGCTGTCCTGGCTCTGCAGTTCGGGGAAGAAGTGCTCGATCTGCTCGAGGCGGTGCACAAGCGCGTCGTACTCGGCGTCTGAGACGAGCGACGTGTCTCGCTCGTAGTACGCGTCACGCAGCTCGAGGATGCGTGTTGTCAGGTCTGCGGCTTCCGCAGCGGCCTTCTCGAGGTCGTCGCGTGCCTCGGTCTTGATGCTTTCTGTCACCGCTCCAGTCTAGGGATTGCCACAGACATCGAGAGAGACATTGACACCGGGGTTGTCAGGCCTCGGCGGGCACCGCACTGACCGTTCGGTCGATCGTGCACTGGCCAAGAACGCGGGTGCCGACGTATACGACGGCCGTCTGTCCAGGGGCGACTCCGTCAAGCGGTGTCCGCGGCCGGATCATCAGCTCGGGTGCTCCGGTCTCAGCGTCAGGCTGGACGACGGCGACGGCAGGAACGGGGTCCGCGTGTGCGCGAATCTGAACGTCGCACTCGAAGGCCAGCTCGGGGTGTTCGGGAGCGAGTCCTGCCCAGGTGAACCGAGAGCCGGCGATCTCAGCGATCGCGAGCGCTTCCTTCGGACCGACGACGACCTCGTTGGTCTTCGGGCGGACCTCGAGGACGAAACGCGGGCGACCGTCCGGGTCAGGAACACCGAGGTTGAGTCCGCGGCGCTGACCGACGGTGAACGCCTGCGCGCCCTCGTGTGAACCGACCACAGAACCATTGCGATCGAGAATCTCGCCCTTTTCGGCGCCGACGCGGTCGGCGAGCCAGCCGCGGGTGTCCCCGTCAGGAATGAAGCAGATGTCGTGGCTGTCCGGCTTGTTGGCGACGCTGAATCCGCGCTCGGCGGCTTCGGCGCGGACCTCCGCCTTGGACGGCGTTGCTCCGAGCGGGAACATCGAGTGCGCGATCTGCTCGGCGGTGAGCACTCCGAGTACGTAGCTCTGGTCCTTGGCCCAGGCGCTCGCGCGGTGAAGTTCACGGTTGCCCGCGGCATCCGTCACGATCGTGGCGTAGTGGCCGGTGCACACGGCGTCGAAGCCGAGGTCGATCGCCTTCTCGAGCAGCGCAGCGAACTTGATCTTCTCGTTGCAGCGCATGCACGGGTTCGGGGTGCGACCCGCGGTGTACTCGGCGATGAAGTCGTCGACGACATCGAGCTTGAATCGCTCGGAGAAGTCCCACACGTAGTAGGGAATGCCGATGATGTTCGCGGCACGCTGGGCGTCCATCGAGTCCTCGATGGTGCAGCAACCGCGGCTTCCCGTTCTCAGGGTTCCCGGCATCCGGCTCAGCGCCAGATGAACTCCGACCACCTCGTGACCGGCTTCGACCGCGCGCGCTGCGGCGACTGCGGAGTCGACTCCGCCTGACATAGCTGCTAAAACCTTCACCGGAACAGTGTACGCGCCGCTGTCTGGATGCGCTCCGTGTCTTCGGTGAACCGCAACCGGCTAAGCGCCGAGGATCGTCTGGCGGTCGGACAGTCCCGCGCGAGCGGCCTGGGTATACGCGTTCGGCACCGCTCTGAGGAGCGCGTCGACGTCACTCTCGGTCGTCGTATGCCCGAGGGTGACCCGGAGGGCTCCCCTCGCCTCGAGTTCGTCACGGCCCATTGCCCGGAGCACGTGCGAGGGTTCAGGGATGCCGGCCTGGCAGGCGGACCCTGTCGACACCGAAACCCCGGCCATGTCGAGAAGGAAGAGCAGGGAGTCGCCCTCGCAGCCGGGAAAGGCGAAGTGAGCGTTGCCAGGCAGGCGGCCTGCACCGGTCGGCCCGTTGAGCCTCGCCGTTGGAACCGCACGCAGGATGCCGTCGATCACCCGGTCACGGAGCACGGTCAGCCGGGCGGATTCCGTGGCCAGCCGCTCGTCTGCGGCACGCGCGGCGACGGCGAACGACACAGCACCGGCAACGTCCTGGGTTCCCGAGCGCACCTGGCGTTGCTGGCCGCCGCCGTGCAGCAACGGCTCGACCTCGGCCGATCGGGAGACGACGAGCGCGCCGATTCCGACGGGACCGCCGATCTTGTGTGCGGAGACGCTCAGGGCGACAAGCCCGGCACCGCCTGTGCTTCCCGACTCCCGTCGCACGGCGGCAAAATCCACCGGGAGGTAGCCGTATGCGGCGACGGCATCGACGTGAAGCGGGACGCCGTGTTTTGCCGCGAGTGCGGCGATCTCGGTGACCGGCTGGATGGTGCCAACCTCGTTGTTCGCCCAGAGCAGGGTGACAAGCGCGACGCGATCACCGTGTTCCGCGAGCGCTGCCTCAACGACGGCAGGCTCGAGGTGTCCGTCCTGGTCGAGCGGGAGCCACACGATCTCGGCACCCTCGTGCGTCTCGAGCCACTCGAGTGTGTCGAGGGTGGCGTGGTGCTCTCCGCCTGGAGCGAGGATGACCGGCCGCGTCGCCTGGGCGTTGCGTTTCCAGTAGATGCCCTTGAGCGCGAGGTTGATCGACTCGGTTCCCCCCGAGGTCAGAACGACCTCGATGGGGTCACAACCGAGCGAACGCGCGATGACCTCGCGCGCCTCCTCGAGCATCCGTTTCGCCGATTGTCCCTGCGAGTGGATCGAGGCCGGGTTGCCGACCTGGCGCATGGCATCCGCGTATGCATCGATCGCTTCGGGGAGCATCGGTGTCGTGGCCGCGTGGTCGAGGTAGACAACCATCCCGTTCCGCTCCCTGTATCGATTCACGTACGAAACCCGTACCCAACTACTCTAGATCGCATGACTTCTGCCGGCGCACAGCGCTCCCTCGGAGTGCACATGACATCGCACGGCG